>JAFGQO010000104.1 GCA_016935615.1 Bacteroidales bacterium | reverse complement strand
TTCAACCAACGAAAACAAGTTTTCGGAAAGATCCCGATATCGCTTTGCTCATCGGGATGAGTTCGACCAACGAAAACAAGTTTTCGGAAAGATCCCGATATCGCTTTGCTCATCGGGATGAGTTCGACCAACGAAAACAAGTTTTCGGGTTTCACTCACTTTCCGATACAGAAATTCTTAAAAATATTCCCTAATATTTCGTCGGTAGTAATCTCACCGGTAATTTCGCCCAGATAATGCAAAACCTGCCGTATATCCTGTGCAAGCAAGTCGCCGGACAGTGACCCGGAAATTCCTTTTTTAGCTCTCTGAAGGGCTTCGGAAGCATGTTTAAGGGCTTCGTAATGTCTTGTGTTGGTTACCACAACATCATATTCTCCGTGCACATTCCTCAGAGCCAGTGATACCAGTAGATTTTTTAATTCATCTATATGAATTCCTTTCCCGGCTGAAATATCCAGAACATGTGCCATATCACTCCATGCTTCTTTATACTTTTCAATCGCATGGTTTACAGCAGAATTTGAAAACTCATCTGCCTTATTGAGTGCAAATATGAATTGTTTTTTACCCGAATACTCCTTCCTCAGAAAAATAAGGGAATCATTTATTTCTTCGGCATTATCATGCATATCAATTACGACAACAGCTATGGAAGCCTGTTTTAACTTCTTGTGAGTTCTTGCTATACCTTCGGTTTCAATTGAATCAACGGTATGACGTAAGCCGGCCGTATCAATAAAACGGAACTGAAGACCTTCCATTATTAAAGTATCTTCAATGTAATCCCTGGTGGTTCCGGGAAACTCAGAAACAATAGCTTTTTCTTCTTTAAGCAGGGTATTCAGGAGAGTTGACTTTCCGGCATTTGTTGGGCCGATGATTGCAACGGGAACACCCTTTTTGATCACATTTCCATAATCGAAAGATTCAATCAACGAGTCAAGAATTTTGCCGATTCGTTTAACCAGGCTCATGAATTGTTTTCTGTCTGCAAATTCAACATCCTCTTCACTGAAATCCAGTTCAAGTTCAATCAGACTGATAAATTGAAGCAGCTCGTTGCGCAGGTGTTTAATTTCATTGGAAAAACCTCCTCTCATCTGCTGCAATGCCAGCCGGTGTGAAGCTTTCGACTCAGAGGCTATCAGATCGGCAACTCCTTCAGCCTGTGAAAGGTCCATTTTGCCATTCAGGAATGCCTTTTGAGTAAATTCTCCCGGTTTTGCCAGCCTGGCACCGTTTTGAATGAGCAATTGAAGAATTTTCTGCTGGATATATACCGAACCATGGCAGGAGATCTCTATTACATCTTCACCGGTGTAGGAGTGAGGGGCTTTGAAAATTCCCACTACCACTTCATCAATGCATTCTCCATGATACTGAATATGACCGAAATGAAGGGTATTTGGCTTCTGATCTTTCAGCTTTTTCTTTTTATTAGGAAACTCAAAAAGTGTATCTGCTATAGTAACTGCTTCGGAGCCGCTTAATCTTACTATAGCAATAGCAGCGCTGCCTGCGGCGGTAGAAAGTGCACATATTGTATCTTCACCAATCATGATCTATTGATATTGATGATTATAAAAGTCAATCGATTAAATTTCAGCTCTAAGTTAGCAATGTTGCAAAATAATTCCCTGTAGTTTAATTATCGGATATATTTAGTATCTTCATATAACAAATTCAATACATTAGTTATCTCATTAAAATAATGATTTAGTATATTATTGTGCCATAATTTTTTAACCTATTGACCAAAAACTACCTTCTGAAAATCTGCTCTGAATATCGAAAAGATATTTAAGATTGTTTGAATATGAAAAAGTCCGGTATTATTCATTTGGTATTTCTGGCAATTCTGATCTTATTTCATACAGAATTGGATTGTTATGGAGATGAAAATGAGTTGAGATTTACATACATCAATACCGACAATGGTTTATCCAACAATATAATCAATGCTATCATTCAGGATCCTCAGGGCTACATGTGGATCGGAACAATGGGTGGACTGAACCGGTTCGACGGATGTAACAACAAGATCTTTGAAAAAATACTGGAAGATTCAACCAGCCTTGCAGACAACATGGTCTATAGTATAAATATCGACTATAAGGGAAGCATCTGGGTGGGAACACAATTGGGATTGTGTCTGTACAATAGCGACAGAGAAAATTTTAAAACGTACCTTCTCGATGAAGAGAGATATAGTCTGAATACCGCAAACAGGGTAACAGGAATTGAAGAAGATTCAGAAAACAATCTCTATGTTGCGGCAGAAATTGGGTTTTTGTATCTCTATGACCGTAATGCAGATACTTTTATCAATGAGAGTTATAATTTCAGAAGCATCAAGGATTTTGTGATTGATGAGGATGATAATTTCTGGTTAGGAGGGATCTTCGGATTGTATTATTACAATAAGAAAGAGCAAGAGGTAATCCATTATGATTCATTTGTAGAAAATGGAAAAGAATATCCGATTCAGGAGATAGTTACAATTTATGAGGAAGGTGATACGATATGGATCGGAACGATCAAAGGAAAAATACTTTATTTATTAAGGGAAAATAAGAAATTGCAGATGCTTGATTACGATTTTGGAGGAACCTATTTCATTTATGATATTTTTAAAGACAGCAGGGGATTGATGTATTTCTGCACTACATCCGGAATGTTTGTATATAATAAAGAAACCAATCATTATATACCTTATCAATACGATAAAAACAACAGGGTCGGTCTGAATAGTCTCGGCATTACAAAGGTTTATGAGGATATGCAGGGGAATTTATGGATAGGTACATACCAGGGAGGAATTAACCTTGCCGTTTCCGGAAAAGCTTTTAAGAATTACAATACGTTTAGCAAAGGAATAACTCTGGATATAATAAACATCAATACCATCGAAGAAGATCACCAAGGCAATTTATGGCTGGGATCTTTTAATCTGGGAGTGAATTTTATCAATATACAAACAGGAGAACGTAAACTTTTTATGCCCAATAACGATGAACCCGGTTCACTGGGTTATGGATCGGTTTACGAAATCTTTGAAGACAGTAAAAATAACCTGTGGATTGGTACATATTTGGGGAATTTTCAAAAACTCAAACCCGGTGCTGAAAGATTCACATCCTACCCGGTTTCTTTCGGTCCGGGAAGAGACGACAAAGTACCTGATGTACGTTCTATTGAAGAAGATAAAGAAGGAAATTTATGGGTGATTTGTCATGGGGGAGGGCTTAACAAATTCAACCCTGAAACTAAAGAATCCAAATGTTTCAGACAGGATGGAACTCGACTTGATAAAAGTCTTGCTGATAATTATGCTTTCCAGGTGCTGATCGATCATGAGGGTATCCTATGGATTGCCACACCTTCCGGATTATCAGAATTTAATCCGCAAACGGAAGAATTCAGGAATTATTATCATTCCGAAAACGATTCATTGAGTCTTTGCAATAACTATATCACGGTAATATTTGAAGACTCAAATTTCAATTTATGGATTGGAACTTCCTTTGGTTTGAGTTTTTTCGACAGGATAAACAATGTATTTTACCCCTTTTATGAAAAGAATGGATTGCCAAGCAACCAGATCAAAGCCATTCTTGAACACAAACCGGGTGAATTATGGATAAGCACGGCTTACGGACTTTCACGAATGAGGTATAAAAATGATACACTGAGCAAAAAAATTACTGCTGATTTCAGAAATTACAATCAATCGGACAATTTACAGGACATCTTTTTCTGGGAACGTTCTGCCTGTAAGACGCTGGATGGAGAATTGATATTCGGTTGTGAAAAAGGCATCGTTATGTTTGATCCTGATAAGATCAAAGACAACACAAGAATCCCTGAAATATATATTACCGGCTTTAAATTGTTCAATAAACCTGTTTCGGTAGGGGAATACAATTCCATACTTACAAAAAATATAAGTCAGACATCGGAAATCAGTCTGAAATATGATCAGAATATCCTGTCCTTCGAATTTGTGGCGATAAATTATATTGCAAATCAGAACAACCAATATGCATACAAAATGGAAGGTTTTGATGCTGATTGGGTGGAAGTGGGAAACAAACGGGAAGCCACATATACAAATCTTGACCCCGGAACGTATACATTCAGAGTCAAAGCATCAAATAACGATGGCTATTGGAACGAAGAGGGAACTTCTATAAAACTAATTATTTTACCGCCATTCTGGAAAACATGGTGGTTCAGAATATTACTGTTTCTGGGTATCCTGTCCGTTGCACTATCCTACTATCTATTCAGGATCAATTTACTGAAAAATCAGAATGTAATCCTTGAAGAGAGGGTACGGAACAGAACCCGTGAGTTGTCGGCATTGAATACAGAACTCGTAGAAAAGCACAATCGTATTTTGGTGCAGAATGAGGAGATCCTGACGCAAAACAAAGAAATCCAGAATAAAACCGAAGAAATAAGTGTGCAGAAAGAGCTTCTTGAAGAACAAAAGAGCAAGGTTGAGAAAGCTTACGAAGAGTTGACACAATACCGGAATAAACTTGAAGAGCTTGTTGATGAACGAACCAAGGAACTCATCATTGCAAAGGAAAAAGCTGAAGAATCTGATCAGTTAAAATCTTCTTTCCTGGCCAATCTATCCCATGAGATAAGAACTCCTCTGAACTCGATTATTGGCTTTACAGGTTTGTTTTTTGATCCTGAGATCAACGATAGTGAGAAACAAACTTTTAAAACGATCATTGACAGTAGTAGCAATACATTGCTGAATTTAATCAATGACATCATTGATTTCTCCAAGATTGAAGCAAAGCATCTGGATATACATATAAATGATGTTTATATCAACAGCATATTCAATGAGCTTGAGAGAATCTACAATCTGGAGATTAAGAGACAGAAACCTAAGGAAGACGATAAAAAGATTAATTTCAAAATAAATATAGACAGAAGTATCCGGTCGCTGGTAGTTAAAACGGATGAAATGCGCCTGAAACAAATCCTGTCTAATTTAATCAACAATGCTATCAAATTCACTGACGAAGGGTATATTGAAGTGGGTTGTCATATTTCCAAAGAGAATGCAAATTATTTGGAATTTTTTATAAAAGATACCGGCATTGGAATTAAAAAAGAAGATCAGAAAATTATTTTCCAGAGATTCAGAAAAGTGGAAGATGACAGAGATTATCTTTACAGGGGTGCAGGTCTGGGTCTGACAATCTGCCAGCATCTGATAGAACTGTTAAAAGGAAAAATATGGGTTGAATCTCTGCGTGATGAAGGTTCAGTATTTAAATTTACTATTCCTCTTGATCATTTTTCCAAGGTGGATATAACAGGTGCAGATCTTCCGGATAGTCAGGAAATACCTGTTCTGAAGAATAAAACAATCCTGATAGTTGAAGATGATTATGCAAATTATTCCTATTTAAGCAAAGTCCTTTCAAAAACAAGTGCTAAAATTCTTTTTGCTCAGAACGGAAAACAGGGCATTGAAATGTACTTGGAGAATCCTGACACAGATATGATTCTCATGGATATTAAAATGCCTGTAATGAATGGTATGGAAGCTTTAAAAGAACTAAGAAAATTAAAAATAAAGATCCCTGTAATAGCTCAGACAGCCTATGCCTTTTCCGATGAAATAAGAAAAATCAAGGATGTCGGTTTTATTGATTTCATATCAAAACCGATAGCAAGTAAGGATTTGTATAACCTTGTTGCAAAACACCTTAAATAAACATTTGGTAAGTACACTGAAATACATTTTTTCGGCATTTGATCTGTGCCGGGTATATTTCGAACTCATGCTGATCCAATTCTCAATTCTGTTTTTCCGGAGGAACTATTCTTTTGAAAAAACAAGAATAACGTCTATTTTTGGCTCCCGGATACAAGCAATATTATGAAATGAGTGTATTGGTCGACAGGAATTCAAGGATTATTGTGCAGGGCATAACCGGCTCTGAAGGGAGTTTTCATACCCGTGAAATGCAGGATTATGGTACAACAATAGTTGCAGGTGTAACACCCGGTAAAGGGGGACAAAAACACCTCGGAGTGCCGGTATTTAATACTGTTCAGGAAGCAGTAATCGCTACAGATGCCGATGTATCTGTTATTTTTGTTCCTCCTGCCTTCGCAGCCGATGCAATATTGGAGGCGGCAGATGCAAACATTAAGGTTGTCGTATGTATAACCGAGGGAATTCCTATACATGATATGATCCGTGTAAAACATTTTTTGCATAACATAAAAACCCGACTTATCGGCCCGAATTGTCCCGGTATTATTACTCCTGATGAAACAAAAATCGGGATTATGCCCGGATTTATCCATCAAAAGGGTTCTGTGGGAATAGTATCAAGATCAGGCACCCTGACATACGAAGCTGTTGACCAGATAACCAAAGAAGGATTGGGCCAATCAACATGCATTGGTATCGGAGGGGATCCGATTGTTGGCACTACTATTCTGGATGCCATAAAATTGTTTATGAGTGATTCTGAAACGGAAGGGATCGTAATGATAGGTGAGATTGGAGGCAGCATGGAGTCTGATGCGGCAAGGTGGATAAAAGTGCATGGAACAAAACCAGTGGTTGGATTTATTGCCGGTCGGACTGCTCCAAAAGGCAGAAAAATGGGACATGCAGGCGCAATAATCGGAGGTGCCGAAGATACGGCAGCAGCCAAAATAGCAGTTATGAAGGAATGCGGGATATTTGTTGTGGAATCTCCTGCGGATATAGGATCAGGCATGGCCAGAGTATTGGCAAAATGAAAAGCCTGTAATAAAAAGGGGTTGTCTCAAAAGGTAAATATTTTAAGATAGCCACGAAGTCCCTAAGACTCAAAGAATTCACAAAACTCTGATATTCAATT
>JAFGQO010000103.1 GCA_016935615.1 Bacteroidales bacterium | reverse complement strand
TAGTGAGTTCTTTGTGTTTTGGTGACTTTGTGGCATTTTTTAATCATACTATTTCAGCCACGAAGACTCCAAAAACCCGAAGAAACACAAAGTCTGCCCATATAAATAACTATAAATCAATAAATGTATTATCAACCCTTATAACGAACTCACGTTATTTTAAGAATATTGGTCATCAGAAGTTGGAATGTACAAGATACGAAAGATATGGAATTTATTGAATCAGGAAATCACCATATGCAAAATGACTACCTATCCTGATCGGTTTATTCTATCCTGGGAAAATAATTAAAAAATGCCGGCCAATAAATTATTCAGAGCCAGGATTGCCTTTCAATTCCCCCTGAAAAAACAACTCTTCCTTAAGGGCAATAATATTCTCCTGTCAGAAAAAAATAAAAATGTTCGTCTTTGCATTGTTCAGATTACTTTTGTATAAATTATTCCGGGTTCATGTTTCAACAAATATGCCAAGTTTTTTTAAATGATCATGAGCCTCTTTCAATGTTTCGAACACGTGAACCTCCCAGTTTGTATCTGCCAATGCTTCAATGTATTTATTAACCAGGGACGAATATTCCTGCTGATTGTAAACAAGGATGTGTTGTTTCTTTTGATGGTATATAGAAGCTGCTTTATCCATTTTACCAATAAGCTGAGCTTCATGCACAGTGATCTGATGCGTTTTTACTGCGGTAAAATCATCGATCTCATATTGGATCATATCGTACCTTCTATCGCCCAATAATTTTCCCTGTGCTCTGATCAGGTCCTGAAAAGTAAGTACTTCCAAATACCGGATATATACACCATATGCATGCCAGGTAAGTTGGTAAGCCATAAGTAACCAATTTGATGTAAGGTTCTATTCGCTGATCAGATATCTCCGAAAAACCGGTTATCAGTGTTCATTCAACCACGCGCCGAAGCCTGATCTAGTTTAAATATACAAAAAAAATCTAACCTGTTCATAAAAGATTGTCAACAATTCTTTTTATGCAGGATCAATTCCCTGTGTATTGCGTAATATATAATGAAATATCTACCCGGTTAATCATAGTTTCAGATCAATGCCCTCAGAGTATAGTTCAATGCATATTTAACCGGTTTAATATAAGGCATTGTAACGGTTTTGTTGTGAATTGTATACGAATTTCATACGGGTTATTATCTGATCATCCCATACATTTTGTTTCTTCCTGTCATCTTTATAAAATAATTCAGCCGGGTTTTAAAGATCTCAGGCCTGATACGCGCACTATCAATCCATCCCACACGCACGCGTTTATAATGTTCCGGAAACCGATTGAAATTTTTCCACACGATATCATCCTTTTGCAAAGCTTTTAGAATATCTTTCGGCATATCAAATGATCCGAATAAAGAATCATGATCTTCCGTATTCGCTCCTTCCTCCAGGTGACGGTTAATACTCTCTATTCCCGCGGGTGTCATCCTGCCTGCCTTAACCATTTGCCTGATCCGTTCCTTATTTGCTTCCGATAATCTGCTTCCTTTTCTTCGGGGCGAGAATCTCTGTACATAGCAATTTGCATCAACCGCTTTCACTGTACTGTCAATCCAGCCAAAACACAAAGCTTCTTCCACTGCATCATTATAAGGTATGCGGGGTCTGCCACTACCTTTCTTAAAATAGATCAGCCAAATTTCCTTTTCAATGGCATGGTATTTTTCTAACCAGTTTCTCCACTCCACTCTGTTTTTAAGATAAATTTTTTCCGTAATTTCCATGAGTAAGAATTTTTATTCAGATCATCTCCGGACACATACTGATCATCTTTCAAAACATTTTTAGTAGCAACTCTTTCATCTTCTTATAATCATTGGCTACAGGAAAATCAGGGTAATCATCCATGACATTTTGGGGAGGTTTGTAAAGAAATGCCTTGTCGGCTTCCTCAAGCATAGTTACATCGTTGTATGAATCACCAAAGGCTATCACCGTATATGCCAGACTCTTTAAAGCTTTTACCACCTGTCTTTTCGGATCTTTCTGCCGAAGTTTGTACCCTACAATCCGGTCGTTTTCATCAACCTCAAGTGAATGGCAGAACAGGGTTGGATATTCAAGTTTTCTTATCAGCGGATCAGCAAATTCAACAAATGTATCGGACACAACTATTAATCTTGAAACAGATTTTATCCAGCGGATCATATCCAGCGCTCCCTCAAGTGGTTTCAGGGTACCTATTACTTCCCGGATATCTTTAAGTTTCAGGTTGTGTTCGTCGAGAATCTTCAAACGATAGGTCATTAGTTCATCATAATCTTTGATATCGCGTGTAGTAAGTTTCAGTGCATCTATTCCTGTTCTTCTAGCTACATTAATCCATACTTCCGGAACCCAAACACCTTCAAGGTCGCAACATACAATATGCATATAATAGTCAGTAAGTGTGATTAATAATTCGATTTCAGGTATTGTCTGAAAATATCGTAATTGTTTTTGAGTTTAACAAACTGTTCTTCTTTTTCTTCCAGTCCGACCATACTTTCAGGCAATTCCGGATCAAAACCCAGGATATCCTGTATTTCCGCAGGAAATTTCGCCGGATGAGCAGTCTCAAGGCATACGGCAACCTGTTCTGCCGTATGATCTTCAGGAACAAAATCGAAATAATGACGAAGACCTGCCCACCCGACAGATCCATGGGGTTCAAGAAGTACACCATGTCTGTTATATACCATTTTTAAAGTATCAAGGGTTTCTTTATCATCAATACTTATTGTAAACATATCCCTTTTCATGGCTTCCATGTCAGGAGACCTGATCACTTCGCCTTTCTCATTCATCACTCCTCCGTAAAGTGCCACAATACGCGCCATATTGCTTGGGTGTCCCACATTCATTGCACTTGAAATACAATTCAGGGAAGGAACAATGGTTTTGTAATTTCCGGTTAAAAAATACTCAGGTACCTCATCGTTCTTGTTTGTAGCCACTACGAATTTTTTTACGGGAAGACCCATTTTATATGCTATAAGACCACCCATGAGATCACCAAAATTGCCCGATGGCACAGAAAAAAGTATTTTTTCTTCTTTGGTAATATCACATAAGCGTGAGTAAGCATAGAAATAGTATATACTTTGAGGTATAAGCCTTCCGATATTGATAGAATTTGCCGAGGAAAGATTCAGAAATTTCAGTTCTGCATCATTAAAAGCTGTTTTAACAAGGGCCTGGCAATCGTCAAATTTGCCATCAATGGAAATGATCTGCACATTTTTATGAAGGGTGGTCATTTGCTTTCTTTGACGTTCAGTAACCTCAGTTTCCGGGAAAAGTACTACCACCCTGATATTGTCCAGACCATAGAACGCATTGGCAATTGCACTTCCCGTATCTCCTGATGTAGCAGTCAGAATAAGAAGATTATTATTTTCCTTTTTCAGAAAATATTGCATAAGACGCCCCATCATTCTTGCTGCAAAATCTTTAAAAGAAGCTGTCGGACCCTGGTCCAGATGCATAATGTATTTTTTATCATATACATTTTCCAGTGGTACATCATAATTATATGCATCTTTGACCAGCCCAAGCAATTCGCTGTCTTCAATTTCTTCATGCAGATATTTCCGGGCTACCTGATAAGCAATATCATAATATGCCATGCTTCTGAAAGATCCCATCTCGCTGCCTGTAAATACCGGTATGGATTCCGGCATATACAACCCCCCATCAGGGGCAAGTCCTTTAAGGAGTGCTCCTTTGAAGTCTACCTTATTTGCTTTTAGATTTGTTGAGTAATACAATGTTTGAGACATTCATCAGCCTTTTTTCATTAACAATTCAAGATACTCATATTCCGAATTGCCAAAGTTATGAAATGATTCCAATTTCAAGTCGGCCATTTCGTACTTTGTATCCTCCTTTTTGGAATCGTTCAACAATGCTACAACTTTCATTTTTGCAGCTTTTGCTGCGAATATTCCATTCACAGAATCTTCAAAAACAACACAATACCGGGGATCAATATTTAGTTTTCGTGCCGCCGACAGGAAAATTCCGGGATGAGGTTTGCCATGGGGTTCATCGTCTCCTGAGAAAAGAAGATCGAAATACAGATCCATCTGATGAATACGAACAACATGTTTTATCAGATGCATACTTGACGAGGATGCAACGGCCAACGGCAATCCTTTGTCTTTTAAAAATTTCAATGCATCAATTGCCCCGGGCATTATCTTTCCTTTCCCAAGAATAAGTTCTTCTGCCCTCGAATTTATCTGACTGGCCAGCAGATCAGGAGAGATACCTTCATATTTCAAATTATTAAGCCAAAATTTTACTGCGTCAAGTGTGGGCAATCCCCTGGCATCTATCAGATACCTCTCTGATATTTCCAGACCGGAATTATGAAATACCTCGAGTTCCGCTTCTTTCCATAATGGTTCGGAGTCCACAAGGGTTCCATCCATGTCAAAAATAACTCCCTGTATCAACATTTTACTTTTCGAATTTATATCATCATGAAATGACGGTTTTCATTCCATATTTATTCACGGAATTCTGTTTGCTGTATTATCAGGAATTAATCGTTTGATGTGAAATCCTTAACAAGCACTCCCGGTATGAATTTCTCCGTTTACTTTTTTGATCAATCCCTGTAAAACCATTCCAGGACCCACTTCAGTAAAAGATGTTGCTCCGTCTGCAATCATGTTCTTTACTGTTTGTGTCCATTTTACGGGAGAAGTCAACTGCAACTTGAGGTTTTCCTTGATCGTCAGAGGATCAATAACCGGTTTTGCGCTCACATTCTGGTAAATGGGACACACAGGTGTATTAAAATCTGTTTCTTCAATGGCTTTTTCAAGTTCCAAACGTGCAGGCTCCATAAAAGGTGAATGGAATGCACCTCCAACCTTTAATTTTAATGCTCTTTTGGCTCCCATTGAAGAAAGTTTCTCAATGGCCAGGTCTATTCCTCTTTCCGAACCTGAGATAACAACCTGTCCCGGGCTGTTGTAATTTGCAGGAACAACAATTTCTTTAATGCCGCGGCAAACCGCCTCAACCTTTTCATCTTCAAGTCCTATTATTGCTGCCATAGTTGAAGGCTCAATCTCGCATGCTTCCTGCATCGCTTTTGCCCTCTTGGAAACAAGTACAAGTCCATCTTCAAAAGAAAGTGCGCTGTTTGCAACCAGTGCCGAAAATTCCCCTAAAGAATGCCCGGCAACCATTTGCGGAGAAAATTTATTTCCCAGAGTTTTTGCCAGAATAACCGAATGTAAAAATATGGAGGGCTGTGTAACCTTTGTCTGTCTCAAATCCTCATCTGTTCCGCCAAACATTATGTTTGTAATGGCAAAACCAAGGATTTCATTTGCTTTATTAAACAACTCCTTTGCCAATGATGAATTTTCATAGAGATCTTTTCCCATTCCAACAAATTGTGCTCCCTGACCAGGAAAAACATATGCTTTCATATCATGCTGTTTTTTTGAGATTCAAAGGTAATAATTTGATTCTTTGTACAAAGAAAAATTACTGATACCACAATGGTATTGCTTTGTTCAAATCAGTAATTTCTTATCCCGACGAGATGGATAAATTCTTCACGTGTTTTTGGATTGTTCATGAATGCACCGGTAAATGCACTTGTAGTAGCTTTTGAATTCTGATTGCGAACGCCACGCATCACCATGCACAGATGTCTGGCTTCAATAACAACAGCCACTCCCATAGGATTCAGAGTATGCTGAATGCAATCGCGGATCTGAACCGTGAGTCTTTCCTGTACCTGAAGTCTTCGCGAAAAAGCTTCCACAACCCTGACAATTTTGCTCAATCCGGTGATGTATCCGTTTGGTATATATGCAACATGAGCCTTGCCGAAGAATGGTATCATATGATGCTCACAAAGGGAATACAGTTCAATATCCCTGACAAGCACCATCTGTTTGTAGTCTTCCCTAAATTTTGCACTCTCCAGCAATGCTGAAGGATCAATAGAATACCCATGGGTCAGGTATTGCAGGGAACGTGCTACTCTTTTTGGTGTGTCGGTCAATCCTTCTCTGTTGGGGTCTTCACCAAGATTTATAAGCACATCATGGTATGATTTTGCCAATTTGTTTGTGGTTTCTTCATTAAGAATTTCCGGCCAATCAAATCCTTCATTATATTCGGCACTTTCTAAAAAATCTTTGGATTTCACTTGTATATAATTAGATTAAACATTTGTATTTTTATAATTAACGATTCATATATTTCAACTCTCTTCTTTTGATGCCGTAAGACCCTATATTTTGTTCATTTCCTTGTTGTGTGCATGATACATAAGGATTTCACCCGAACAAAATTATAGTATACATCAGATATTTTATTATTTACACCAGGTTATTTTAAAGATCTGATGCCTGCCTGATTATCAGGCAGGAGACCTTCATGTTTCTGAAAATTATTATTATACTTGTTTGTTTTTTAAAAACACGGAGGTTTCATACCAAAATGATTAACTTTAGAAACAAGCTGTAAATTAGATCAAATATAGAAACAAATTAACATAACCTTTTTAATTCTTTAAATATTGAGAATTCTTATTGTTGCTTCTTCAAATCGTGAAACGGCAGATCTGATTGGCAAGTTGGAATTTATACATCAGATTGAACCTTATTATAAAAGCTATAAACTTGGTGCAATGGGAATTGATATTCTTATAACGGGGTATGGTGGTGTATTTACAGCTTATCATCTTACACGGGCACTGAATATGATCAATTATGACCTTGCTATTAATATCGGACTTGCCGGTAGTTTTGATCATTTTCTGGAACAGGGATTTGTTGTGAACGTTGTACAGGATCAATTTGCAGACCTGGGTGTTGAGCATAAGAATAAGCTTTTCACCCTTTACGAAGAGGAGTTGATGAATGAAAATGAATTTCCTTTTGCAGAAGGCAAATTAAACAGTCTGGGGAATTTTGAAATCGAAGAAGTAGATTCACTTATACCTGTAAAAAGTATCACAGTGAATACCTATTACAGCAATCCGAAATGGATCAATCTGATGCAAGAAAAATATTCTCCGGAGATTGAAACCATGAACGGTGCTGCCTTTTTTTATGTTTGCCTTTCAGAAAAAGTGCCATTTCTTCAAATACGGGCTATCTCTCATTTTGTGGAAATCAGAAGAATAGAAAACTGGAACATACCCTCTGCCCTGGAAAACCTCACCGAATCAGTTATCAGTATTGTCAACGAATTGCGGACAGATTAGGCTTTTGCCGCCTTTTCACGTGAAGCACGTATCTTTTTTCATCAGAATGTATAAATTTGCTTGCGCAAAGAAAATACCAAAGGTTTACATATACCGGTTCCATACAAATAAAAACAGATGATTATAATAACAGGTGCTGCAGGTTTTATCGGCAGCAACATGGTTGCAAAACTAAATTCCGAAAGTCACATCGATCTTATTCTGGTCGATAACTTTTCAAACAAACGGAAAAACAAAAACCTGGAAGATAAAAGGTATTCCAAAACCATCGATCGTGATGTTTTTTTTGAGTGGTTTGAAAAAAATCATAAGAAAGTTGAACTTGTTGTACACCTTGGAGCACGAACCGACACTACTGAATTTGACAAGGCAGTGTTTGATAAACTTAACCTTGGCTACTCAACAAAGATGTGGGAATACTGTACAAAATATAAAATACCGCTTATTTATGCTTCATCGGCTGCCACATATGGTTTGGGAGAATTCGGATACAAGGATGACGAAGAAATAATCAGTAATTTAAAGCCCCTGAATCCTTACGGTGAGTCAAAAAATGAATTTGATAATCTCGTGATCAAAAGCAAAAAAGCTCCCCCATACTGGGCAGGAATTAAGTTTTTCAATGTTTACGGACCAAATGAGTACCATAAAGGCAAAATGGCATCGGTTATTTTCCATGCTTACAATCAGATTAAAGAAACAGGAAAAATAAAACTCTTCAGATCTCATGATCCGGATTTTAAAGATGGTGAACAAAAAAGGGATTTCATTTATGTAAAAGATGTTGTTGATGTACTCTTTTTCCTGATGACAAACAAAGTAAAATCCGGTATATACAACCTGGGCACAGGAAAAGCAAGAACATTTCTGGATCTGGCAAAAGCCACATTCCATGCAACCGGAACAGAAGAGAATATTGAATTTATTGATACTCCTGAGGATATACGTGATAAATACCAGTACTTCACAGAAGCCGATATGTCTAAACTTTCAGGAACAGGATATTTTCTGCCATTTTCCACACTGGAACAGGGAATTGACGATTACGTTAAATATTTTCTTTTACAGGAACGTTACAAATAATTAATTCTCAAGAAGTAAAGGGAAAATTTAAACCATAGGATATCTATGGAGTTTTTCTTAATATTGTATTATCAGTTACCCAAGAATAGATAACATGGCAAAAGTCGACCAATACATCAAACGTCTGCTGGCATTTATACTTTGTTCCCTGTTGTATTTTTTTTCATTGCCCTATTTTCCGTTTTTTGTCAGTATACCTGTTCTGAGTCTTACATTTTCACTGCTTCATTTTAGAATTACTGAAGAAAGACCTCCACATCTTTTTGCCTTTTACCGCACGGAAGAGTATTTTAAAAAAGGGGGCATAAGAGATCTTCTCAGGATACTTGTTACCATTCTTGGGTTTTTATTTGATGTCGTTGTTTGGGCAATATGGGGAATTTACCTTGTTTATGTTCTAGTTATTGATCTTCTTGACCTGCTGAAAACCATTTTTTTCTGGATCATTCATGGAATACTCTGGATATTCAGACAATATGTTCCTTTTGTTGTATTTTTATTTAAGATAGCCATCCACTACCTGATAAAATGGCCCTGGTGGCTTTACAGGATTGCTTACAGGAATTTGCGGTTTGCCTTTAATAAAAATTTTTATCGTGTTGCCCTTCCCGGAACCCTTCTGGCAGGATTTATCATCTTCCTGTTTTATTTTATTGAAATTATGCTCGAAGGGGATGAAAAAGTACTTAACATAATAAAATACATAGGCATTATTCTGTCTCTGCTTCCATTGACCTGGAGTTTCGGGGAAATTGCCAGTATCAGGGCACAAAAAACACACAAAGAAAATTATCAAGCTGTAAAAGCAAAGTTCCAGAATGGAATTGAAGCAGTAAGAAGTGTGCTGTTCTATATCATGCTTTTTGTTGTACTTATCCTTGCACAACTGGGGCTGAATCTTCTGGGATGGATACCAGATTCAGGCGTACCCATCGGTAGTTTCATATTCAATATCAACACATTGATCAGTATCCTGCTGCTTTTCATTTGCATACTTATTGTTTTCGGTGTAATTATTATTCCATCCTATCGAATATACAATCCCTTCAGCGAATTGAGATTTTCTCATAGCGCAACACTTCTGGGAACCATAGCCAGGAAATTTCTGCAATACATCACCATTGCGCTTCCTTCAGCGTTTTTCTCGGCAATTGCTATGGCCATTCCTGCCCTGATCATGATAGTAGTTGCTTATTTTACAATGTATCTTAAAGATTACATGGTGGAGATAAGAATCGAAAATCTGAGAAGCAATCAAATTACAACACAAGATCCTGTTCTTGCCGATTCATACCAGAAACAGATAGATCACCTGATTGATCTTCAGCAGTTTCCTGTGAACATCACCCAGGAAATGAAACATCGGGGAAACATAACATCAGAACTGCTTTACTCGAAAGAAGATATAAAAACGGAAAATGAAGAATACCTGCAGGTTGAAGAAAATTATGAAAAGAAAATAAGCGCTTTACAAAAAGAAATAGAACTTCGGCTGGCAAACAATCCTGCCGATCTTACCGTAGACAAATTAAGCAGTGAAAAAGAGCAGTTGCAAAATCAGTTTGATAATTTTAAACGAGTAAAGAAGGTTGATATAGCAAAACTGAATTCTCATATCAATTACCTTACGCTTAAGAAAAAACAGATACCTCTGCTGTATTTCTTTGGCGGCGTATGGCTGGTAATTTTTGGCGGAATGGTTTTTGCTTTTGCAATTTCTTATCTGGGAAATGTCTTTTACAGGATATTTGTATTCAGAAACGATACAAAAGAAAGTTACTGGTTGACCACTATAGCTCAGATTCGTGAAAAAGACAACAAGCAACCTCTTTTGGGGGCAACATTATTCATAATCACAGCATTCCTTGTATATTTTATGCTATCAAGAATAAGCCTTCTTTCAAAGATATTGACTTTCTTTACAGATCTTGTCAGCTATTAGTATCAATACAGATTCATAGCAATACTTCCGCCGGGCTTTATTTCAAAAGTCCGGTTTATAGTATATAATATTTGTTTGGCATTCTGTGCCCTGAATACAATCCTGTAATTTCCCGGCTGAAGTACAAGGGCTTCATTTTTAACATCGGGATCAAGATTGCACACCCATTCTTCATTTTTCTTGTCATTTCGTATATATACACTTCCATAACCCGGCGCACCCTTTATGATATTAAGAATACCCGGTCGCGGAATCATAATGGTAGTAGTTTTACTCTGGTCGATCTTAATATTGTTAACGTACAAGCGAGGTAAAACAGGGATTTCGAGATCATATTTACCTACAATGTATTTCTCCTGTTTGTTTATTTCCTGAACATTCAGGGTTTTCATTTCACCTGATTTTCGAACAATATATTGCAGCCCCCTGTATTGCCTGCTGCCTTCAACCTGGACTTCGAGAGTCCCTTGCGGACAATCAACATCAATAACCGAATGTTTTCCCACATAAACCCTGAAGCTATCCACATCGACAGGCGGAATTGTATGAACTCTTAATTTATAGGTTACAAGATGATCCAGGACCAGTGTATCAGGTGTACCCTTGTGTGTCATTGTATGCATATAATTATGAAGGATTCTGCCGGAATAATAATCAGAAAAAGTCATATTTACATTTGTTTCCGTCGGATTCCCTTTAATGTCGAGTAAGTTTATCTGTGCAGTAGTAGAATTTAATGCCTGTGATATGACTACTTCGAGTACTTCAGAAAACCGTTCTTCATCGGCAGCATTGTAGTAATATCCAATACATTCGAAAGTTTTCCGAAATCCTTCATCAATGCCAATACCAATTACAAATGGTCGGAGTACAATGCCTTGTCGCTGCAATTCCAATGATACTGCACAGGGATCGCCATCACAGGCCTCAATACCATCTGTAATCAATATAATTATATTCCTGCAATTGTAACAATCCGGGGGAAAGTCTTTTGCCCCTGCCTCAAGCGACCCCGCAATCGGGGTTGTCCCTTTGGGTGTTACATACCTGAGTTCCTGTCGTATGCGTGCAGCATTTCCTTTGGCAAAAGGCACTTCCAGACGTGTGTCACTGCAATCCTGGGGAGGTACCGGACTCTGATGCCCGTACAATCTGAGAGCCATTTGCACATTGTCCAGATGTTCAAGGCTGTCAATAATGCTGATTAAAGTATTTCTGGCAATGTGTATTTTACGGTCACTCTCCCAGTATGCCATCATACTTTGCGAAGCATCAAAAATAAAGAGAATTCGTGTATCCGGTGGTTCATACCTGGCTGGTGCTGTAAGCTGCGCACTGATTTGTGAAGAAAGAAAGAAACAAATGAAACACACAACAAAGCTGGATTTCTTCATAATGCAGAGAGGTTTAATATCATAACGGACAAATAGTATATCCATTATGTACTGTGAAAGATAAAAATAAAACAGGCATGATAATCTATGTTTTTGTTCACTTTTATAAACAGCAAAGGAATTGGCATTTGCCTGATAAACAAGGAATAATAATCCATCAAACCCTAAAAAACACCTGAACTGCAAGAATCGTTAATTGTAATAAAACGGATATAAATGTATTTTTACAGCAATATTCTGAATACGTTATAATTATGGCTTTGCATTGCGGTATTGTCGGGATTACCAATGTTGGGAAAACGACTCTTTTTAATTGCATATCAAATACAAAAGGAGAAACTACCAATTTTGCTTTTAGTACAAATAAATCGAATGTCGGGCTGGTACTTGTCCCCGATCCAAGGCTGCATGAACTGGAAAAACTTCAGCCAACTGAAAAAGTAATTCAGGCTACAGTAGATATTGTCGATATACCGGGATTAACAAAAGGCGCAAACCAGGGCGAGGGAGTTGGAAATAAATTTCTTGGAGATATACGCAATACAGATGCTCTGATCCATGTACTTCGTTGTTTTGACAGTCCTGATTTGCCTCACATTGAAGGATCTGTTGATCCCGTGCGCGATATTGAAACCATCGATCTGGAACTTCAAATAAAAGACCTGGAATCTGTTGAAAAAAAAATGCCCCGTCTTGAAAAACTGATCAAAATTGGTGATAAGGAAGCTCGCATAGCTATGGAAGTGTTGAATAAAGCAAAAGAGCACCTGGAAAATTTTGGTAACATCCGGGATATGGGACTGGATTCAAAAGAGACCAGGCATATTTCTGATTTGTTCCTGCTTACCGCAAAACCCATGCTGTATGTATGCAATGTGGATGAAGACTCAGCTGTTCACGGAAATTCTTACGTGGAAAGCGTAAAGACCTTTTTAACTGAACAGAAAAAAGAAATTCTGATCATTGCCGGCAAGCTGGAAGCAGATATAGCCGAATTTGAAGATATGGAAGACCGCAATGCATTTCTTCAGGATGCAGGTCTTGCTGAACCAGGTGTCAACAAACTTGTAAGATCGGCATACAATTTACTCAATTTACAATCGTTTTTCACTGTGGGTCCCAAAGAAATAAAAGCCTGGACAATTAAAAAAGGAATGAATGCCCGGGAAGCTGCGGGTGTAATTCACAGCGACCTGGAAAGAGGTTTTATTCGTGCCGAAGTAATGAAATATAAAGATTTCATTGAACTGGGTTCGGAAAATGAATGCAAAGCAAAAGGTAAATTGTTTGTCGAAGGAAAACATTATATTGTCGGGGATGGTGATATTTTACATATTCGTTTCAATGTTTAATTCATAGTATATGCGGTATTTAGTATATCTTTTCATTTTCAATATCATTTTGTTCGATCCGGTCTGTTCTCAGGAAACCACCGTCATCCCTTCTGAAAAACCAAAATTAATTATTGGCATTGTTATCAGTCAGTTACGTTACGATTATATTCCCAGATATTGGGATAAATTTGGCGAAGACGGATTTAAAAAGCTTATTAACAGAGGCAGTTACTGCAAAAATACCTCCTTCAATTATTTATTCTCTGATATTGGTGTAGGCAGTGCGACAATATCAACGGGAACCAATCCGTCGCAACATGGAATAATAGCCAGCTCATGGTACAATAATCTGCGTGATGATATCATTTCCTATACTTATGATGAGAAAGTCAATACCATTGGAGGAGGATATGAAAGCGGCAGATTCTCACCCCATCAATTGATGACTACCACCTTTGCCGATGAGATAAAACTTGCCAATAACTTTAAATCGAAAGTAATAGGCGTGTCTCTGGATCCTGCTCCGGCTATTTTTTCAACCGGACATACGGCCGATTGCGCTTACTGGTTCGATGCAAAGAACGGCACATGGATTACCAGCTCCTTTTATTGTGATTCCCTTCCCAATTGGGTAAATGAATTTAATAAAAAGAATTTTTCAGACACTTATATTGAACAGGAATGGACAACGCTCCTGCCTATGAGCGAATATAATGCCAGTTTGCTGGACAATAACGAATATGAAACAGGAATTTACGGACATAAAGTTTTTCCTTACGTTCTCAAGGATCTGATCAAAAAAATCAAGAAAAAGGAAAAATATGAAATTTTACGTTACACTCCTTTTGGAAATAATCTTACAAAAGATTTTGCTGTTTCTACTATTCTTGAGGAAGAACTGGGCAAAGATGAATATACCGATGTATTAACAATAACATTTACCGTAAGTGAACAAATCGGAAATCTTTACGGACCCCTGTCAGTTGAAGTTGAAGACATTATGCTCAGACTTGACAGAGAAATTGCACATTTGCTGGATTTTATTGATAAAAACCTGGGAAAAGAAAATGTGTTGATCTATGTAACCGGAGAGCATGGCATTATGCATATGCCTGAATACCTGCAAGATCACAAAATTCCAACAGGTTATTTTAATAGTGCCAGTGCAATATCGCTGCTAAAAAGTTATATGAATAATATTTATGGCAAAGGTGACTGGATCAAGCAATATCACGGCCAGCAAATTTATTTGAACAGGACCCTGATAGAAGATGCAAAAATGGATCTGGCATCCGTTCAAAATGATGTTGCCAATTTAATGCTTCAATTCAGCGGTATTGCCAATACAATGACTGCCTCTACCCTGCATTCCACCAATTTTTCACAGGGTATATTTGCAACCATACAGAACGGATATAACCAGAAGCGTTCAGGAGATGTTATGATTAATTTTAAAGCCGGTTGGGCTGAAAGTCCGGGATCTGACAATGGTTTTGGTACTGCATACGGACATGACAGAAGAGTTCCTTTGATCTGGTATGGCTGGAAAATAGGGCGAAATTCAATCCTTCGTTCAGTTGATCTTACAGACATTGCACCAACAATCAGCGCTCTCTTGGAAATATCGTATCCAAATTCCGCATCGGGAAATCCTATACTGGAAATTATAGAATAGTTCACAGGATACAGGAAAAAATCACTAACTGGAGGTATTTCATGCACCTGTATGGAATATCCTTTGAAAATGCCTGTCAATTGTACATTTTCTGGAGAGAAGGTGTACAAAAAAAGCCGGGAGACACTTGCGTGTCCCCCAGCTCCACAAAACTACTAACTAAACCAACTTGGGCAAATCTTTAATCAATTGAATCTTTTGATTTCTATAGTATGATTACAATTGTTTTCTTTTTCTATCTGGTATTACGACACTTTTAAATTCAAGTTCTTATAATTGGATTAATTTGGATAATCCATTGACAAATGAATCCTTTTTAGATATGAATTAATTAGAGAAAGATAGAAAAAAAATATGAATCAAAACAGATATTTCGAAGCTATTGCTTCCAATTACCTGATACTATGAATGGCTTTTACCAGTGAATCAAGTATTTGAATGTCTTTTTCAACAGCATTACCTACCACTACAATATCAGCTCCGGCATGAATAATTTCACGGATCTGAGATGAGGTTTTTATTCCTCCGCCGACGATCAACGGGATAGAAATACTGCGTTTTACTTCTTTGATCACTTCCGAACTTAACGACTGATCCGCACCACTTCCCGATTCAAGGTAAATTACCTTATTTCCCATTAATTCTCCGGCAATGGCTGTTGCCGTAATAATATCAGTCTTATCCTGAGGAATCGGTTTGGTATTGCTAATATATTCCACTGAAGAATTGCCTTCTCCGACAAGGATATACCCTGTGGGAATGATTTCAATGCCCGATCTTTTAAGGTATGGCGCAGCAAGCACGTGATTCCCTATCAGGTATTCGGGATTTCGTCCTGAAATAAGGGAGAGAAGTAATAATGCATCAGCTTTTGAACTCAGTTGCATAAGACTTCCCGGAAACAGGATCACAGGTATCCTGGTGTTTTTTTTGATCAACTCGATAGTAGAATCTATGCGATCATTTACAAGACTTCCTCCTACCAGGATCAGGTCAGATCCTGATTCTTCTGCAGCAAAAATTGTAGCAATGAGAGAATTTACGGTATACTTATCAGGATCGATAAGTAAAGCGAATTTTTTCCCCGGTTTACAAATATGTTGATACAGATTCACTTTTACGTATTTTTACAGCAATAAACAACAACATAATTGTTTATTGTAAAATAATTCAATTCAAATTTATCGTGCCAGAATTTATTATCAACCCATCCGTAAATAATCCCATATTCAGAAGGTTCAAATGGTTCTATCGTTAAATTCCTTCTGAAATTAATATCCTGTTTATCACAAATCTTAAAAAGGGCTTCCTTTGCACACCAGTGAATATAAAGATGGTATTTTTTTTTGGATTCATCAGAAGTTATGTATTCATCCTCATTGATAAACTTGTGTTGAACCTTACTGATCTTATGCGACATATATTCCAGATCAATTCCGATCTTTTTTGTTTTGCTCAACATGATTGATGTGAGCTTTTTTGAATGTGAAACGCTAATCCGGTAATTACTCTGGTGCAAGTATGGTTTTTTATGATCACTGTAAACAATAGGGCCACACACACCTATTAACGCTTTGAGCAAAATCCTTACACTCAGAAATTCAATTTTTCTTGCCTCACTGGTAAAACCAAAAAGTCTTTCCTTTTCTCCGGGAAAAAGGTGCACGACAGTTGCAAGTTCTTCATAGGTCTCATTAATTTCCCAGATACCGAATAAACAATCGCCCTGAAATTTCTCTTTAAAAATTAGAGGCATCTTCTTACTACTCCCATTCAAATGAGTTTATCAAATGTATAATATCCTTTTTAAAGAATTCAATAGATGGTGCCAAAGAATCAATATTTGGTTGCACATTAAAGTACAATGAGCCATTTAAAAACCCGGAAACACTATCTGTAATGTAAAAATTTACAGAAGAAGCCGTATTCCCTTCAATGTTATAAATAAATCCGTAAACATCAGATTCCGGAAGATATACCGGAGCTTCAATAATGTCATCAGCTTTTACAATATGTTTGTAAACAATTCGTCTCACATCTTCACTGTAATATTCCAGATCCATATTTTTCAGCGACTTGTATGTCAAATGAATCGTAGCTCCAAACTCATCAAATCTGATATCGTACCAACAGGGTTCTGCATTCCGGAGACTGGATCTGATTATCTCTCCGTAAACCGGTGATTCGAAAGAAAAATTACAGTCACTTTGAAATCTCCGGTATTCTTTTTCAGGAAAATCTATTCTGAAAAAGCCCCGGGGTTTTGGCGTCACCGGTGTTTTGCATGCAAAAAGGAACAAGAAAAATACAATGCAACAATACCCTGGATTTTTACAGCAATTCATAGTCTTCTTCACCACTATTTATTGATACTGGATCTTATGTTCACCTTAACTTTTTTTATCCTTCGTTTATCTACCGACAGAATTTCAAAAACAAAGTTCTTGTATGCAAGTTTATCGCCCTTCGCCGGAAATTCTTCCCTGAGTTCCAGTATCAATCCGGCAAGTGTATCTGCCTCGCCTTTTACTTCATCAAATATTGTGTCGCTCACTTCAATAATCTTGTAAAAATCATTCAATAAGGTTTTTCCTTCAAAGATAAAATTGCTGTTATCAATTTTCTCAAATGGCGGGGTTTCTTCATCTGACTCATCTATGATCTCACCTATTATTTCTTCCAGAATATCCTCCAGTGTGACAATTCCTGATGTCCCTCCGTATTCATCAACCACAACGGCCAGATGTATCCTGTTTGTTTGAAATTCTTTCAATAAATCGTTGATCTTTTTGCTCTCGGGAACAAAATATGAAGGTCTGATAAGAGATTGCCATTTAAATGTCTTTGGTTTATTGACATAAGGCAGGAGATCTTTAACATATAAAATTCCTTTGATCGTATCAAAAGTATCTTGAAAAACCGGGATCCTTGAGTATCCCGAATTGTTGATAAGTGTCAGTAATTCTTTGAAATTGCTGTTTATATCAGCTGCAACAATATCTACTCTCGACTTCATTATATCACATACATCAATATTACCAAATTTGATAATTCCCTTCAGTATGTTTTTTTCTTCGGCAAGATGTTTCTCCGTTAATTCCAGGGCATCCGACAATTCATCAAAAGAGATATTGCCGGAATGTTTTGCCAGCTTCTTATTTACAATTGAGGTAGAATAAATTAAAAATGAACTCACCGGCCAAAAAAGCTTGCTGAAAAACTTAAGACTTGGAGCTGTTAACAATGCAAATGTGATCGAAAAACGATTCGCATATATTTTAGGGAATATTTCACTGAAAAACAGAATCAGAAAGGTTACAACCACAATTTGAATTACAAAGGCCACCCAGACAGGACCACTGAAAACAAATAAAGATTGAGTGATAAAAGTAGATATCACAACAATTGCAACATTCACAAAATTATTCGTAATAAGTATGGTTGCCAGCAATCTTTCAGGTGCCTGCAGATGATACAATACCATTCTGCTAAATCTGTTGTCGGTTGCTTTTAACTTGGCTATTTCACCCGGAGATAACGAAAAATAAGCTACCTCGCTCCCCGACACAAGCCCGGAAATAAAAAACAGCAATAACATCACAACAATGGCCAATGCAATACCAAATGTGAGTTTTTCTACCTCTATGCTGGTTACTAATAGTAAAACTGAATTAAAGGGATCTGAGTCCAAAAGTTGTCAATAAAGTTAAATAGATCAGAATGGAAGATCATCAGCTCCATTATCTTCCGAAGTGGAGTTTTCTTTTGATTCTGTTGTTCCGGGACTATAAGTACCCTGATCCTGGACAGCAGATGATTCAACGCTACTATCACTGCGTTTTCCCATAAGTTGCAAATTGTCTGCCACGACTTCAGTTGTATATCTTTTGTTTCCATCTCTGTCATCCCAGGAACGCGTGCGAATGCGCCCTTCAATATATACCTGGGTTCCTTTCTTTATGTATTTCTCTGCTACCTCTGCTAGACCCCTCCAAAGTACTATATTATGCCACTCTGTTTGTGTTACTTTTTCACCGGCTTTGTTTGTGTAGTTTTCCGAAGTAGCCAATCTGAAATTCGCAACAGGAGTTCCGCTATCAAGATATCTTACTTCAGGGTCATTGCCTACAAAACCCACCAGGATTGCTTTGTTAACTGACATATTTTATGAGTTTTTATGATTACAATACAAAAATAATCAAATCTCACAGATGAGATTAAGCTTCCTGTATTAATTGCATCATTTGATAATTATCCTGATCTGCCGTCTTGTATTTATATGGAAAAAAGGACCTGGATTATGTCATTTTGCAGTTCCCTGAGCAAAACGAGGATGTTTTATCCTGCGGCAAGGGTATTCATGCAAACGCAGATAAGTATTAATACAACGTGAGTTCGAAATAAAAAACCTTAAGTATCAATTATTTAAAAAGTTTTTTAGTGAGTTCTTTGTGTTTTGGTGACTTTGTGGCATTTTTTAATCATACTACTTTAGCCACGAAGACTCCAAAACCCGAAGAAACACAAAGTCTGCTCATATAAATAACTATAAATCAATAACTGCATTATCAATTCTTATATCGAACTCACGTTAATACAGGTATTTTTCGATTAAGCGTGGCAGAGGGTATTGATCAATCCTTTCGTATTCAATCTCTCTTGCAGGAATGGTTTTTAACGGCAAATTCACCTCCATCTCGATAAACCAGGCATGAATGAACTGGTGAGAAAGCTGATGCCTGTATTCATCAGAGACACTTTTTATTGTTATTTCAGTATTCATAAAAAGTTCTTTCCAGCTTTTCAAACGGATCAGTTCCCTGATGTCCATCTTCTTTCCTGTTTCAATAAGAGGAAAGTCATAAAGCAATGCCCATATACCTTTTTCAGGTCTCTGTTTCAAATAAACATACCCTTCACGTTTGATTACCAGGTAGTAAAAATACCTGTGAACCTGAATTAATTTTTTTTTCTTTTTCGGCAATTCGTGGATTGTATCATTTTTCAATGCCATGCATGAATCTTTCAGAGGACATTCGGAACACAGAGGATGTTTAGGCAGACAAATTACAGCACCAAGTTCAATCATTGCCTGGTTGTGTCTTCCGGGATGATGAACGTCGAGCAATTCCGTGGCCAGAGTCATGAATTCTTTTTTCCCGCCGGCGCTGTCTATGAAAGATGAAATGCCAAAGTGCCTGGCTAGCAAACGATACACATTCCCATCGATGCATGCTACGGGAATATTGAATGCCAAAGAAGCTATTGCAGCAGATGAGTAATCGCCAATTCCGGGAAGTTGCCTTATTGTCTTTAAGTCAGAAGGAAATTCCCCGTGGAATTTATCGACAATTTGTTTTGCAGCCCTGTGCATATTTCTTGCTCTTGAATAATATCCCAATCCCTGCCAAATGTTCAATACCTCCTCAACGGTTGAATGAGCCAGATCAAATACAGTCGAGAATTTCTCGATGAATTTATAGTAATAGACAATGCCCTGCTTCATTCTTGTCTGCTGTAAAATGATCTCGGAAGCCCATATATAATAAGGATTTTTTTGTTCACGCCACGGGAGTTCACGTTTATTCAAATCATACCATTTTCCAACAGATTGCGAAACATTCATTTAATTAGGGAGTTATATAAATTTGAACTAAATAACAAATTTAATATTGTTGTGTTTCGTATATCGAGATAAATAATATATATTTGCAACTCCTTCATAGAAAAACTAATGTAATTAATTGATATTTAAAGCTTTTAAAAAATGACTAAGGCAGATATTGTAAACGAAATTTCAAAAGACACCGGAATTGAAAAAATTACTGTTCAAAAAACAGTAGAAGCCTTTATGGAAGTGGTGAAAGAATCTCTTACTAAAGAAAAGAATGTTTATTTAAGAGGTTTCGGAAGTTTTATTGTGAAAAAAAGAGCACAAAAAACAGCTCGTAATATTTCCAAGAACACCACGATTATTATTCCAGAACATTTTATTCCAGCATTTAAACCTGCTAAAACGTTTGTGAATAAGGTGAAATCAAATATTAAGTAGTTATTTAGGAAAATAAATTTTTATTATTATGCCTAGCGGGAAGAAAAGGAAAAGACACAAGATGTCTACTCACAAACGGAAAAAGAGGTTGCGTAAAAACAGACACAAGAAGAAGAAATAGTAATCTATAGCTCTTTTAATACCAAAGACCTAAAGTCAAACGACTTTGGGTCTATCATTTCTTATTTAGCCATTCAACTACTTTTTATTCTTCTAAACACTAGAAGTTGTGAGCATAGAACTTGTTATCAATGTAGCTTCTAAAGAAATTGATATAGCTTTACTTGAGAAGAAGAAACTTGTTGAGCTAAGCAAGGAGAAAAGCAATCCAAAATTTTCTGTAGGAGACATATACCTCGGTAAGGTGCGTAAAATCATGCCGGGTTTGAATGCTGCCTTTGTTGATGTCGGTTATGAAAAAGATGCATTTCTGCATTATCTTGACCTTGGCCCACAATTCAGGTCATTACAAAAATTTTTGGATTTTGCCCTTTCTCACACAAGTAAAAACGTTTCAATGCAAAAGATGAAACGTGAAAAAGACATTGATAAAAACGGTAAAATTACTGATGTCCTGAGAGCAGGACAATACATTCTCGTGCAGATTGCAAAAGAACCTATTTCGACAAAAGGTCCCCGATTGACATCAGAGATTGCTCTTGCAGGAAGAAATTCCGTTCTGATACCATTTAGCGACAAAGTATCGGTATCCCAGAAAATTAGCTCTGAAGAAGAAAAAAAACGTTTGCGAACACTTCTTAAAAGTATCCGCCCAAATAATTACGGGGTTATTGTTCGTACTGTTGCCGAAAATAAAATGGTAAAGGTACTTGATTCGGAGCTGAGAAGCCTGGTGAAAAAATGGGAATCAGCATTTGAAAAAATAAGAGGTACTTCACCCCCGGCATTACTCATCAGTGAGCTAAACAGAACAGCAGCAATTCTCAGAGACATGCTAAATGTCTCTTTTAACAATATCTATGTTAACGATGAAAATTTCTCACGTGAAATAAAAGAATACGTAAATACCATCGCCCCCGAAAAGGGAAAAATTGTCAGACTTTATAAAGGCTCAACTCCCATTTTTGAGAAATATGGAGTAGAACAGCAAATTAAGGGATCTTTCGGGAAAACAGTATCTTTTAAAAGCGGTGCATACCTTATTATAGAACACACGGAAGCATTGCATGTTATAGATGTGAACAGCGGAAACAGATCGAAATCGGTAAATAACCAGGAAACCAATGCACTTGAAGTTAATCTGGCTGCGGTTGATGAAATTGCACGACAATTAAGACTTCGTGATATGGGCGGTATTATTGTCATTGATTTCATCGATATGCACCATCAGGAAAATAAAAACCAGATCTTTGAGAGAATGAGACAGGTTATGGAAGCGGATCGGACAAAACACAGCATTCTGCCACTCAGTAAATTCGGACTGATGCAAATAACCCGCCAGCGTGTCAGGCCTCAAATGGATATCAATACGCGTGAAATGTGTCCAATTTGCGCCGGAACAGGAGAAATATCTCCAAGCATTCTGCTGGTTGATAGAATAGAAAATACCCTCGATAACTTGGTCACAAAAAATAATCTGAAATCTGTGGTAATTAAAATGCATCCTTATGTAGCTGCATTTATTGAGAAAGGTCTGTTTCATAATGTAAGACGAACCTGGCAAAAAAGACACAAATGCAAGATTAAAATTGTTCCTGTCAGCTCTTATAATTTTCTCGAATTCCGGTTTTTCGATCATGAAGAACATAGAATCAAGTTCTGAAAATTCTGCCTTTGATTTCCACACTCCCTGTAATTTTAATTATAGCTTCCTGCAAATGTTTGTTTATTTCTGGTAAAAATGTATTAACATATATATATTTGTAGATATGTTATGCTGTGTTTTTGTATAACTTTAAAAATAAAAGCTGTCATGAAAAAACAAGCGTTGATACCTATATTCCTGGCTATACTGTTCCTTTCTGTGAAAGCACAAGTATATGATCCTGTCAGCTGGTCATTTTCATCAAGAAAACTGTCTGGTGATACCTGCGAATTAACATTTGAAGCCAACATAGATAAAGGCTGGCATATGTACGGATTAAATATTCCTGAAGGAGGACCAGTCTCAACATCCATAAATTTTTCTGAAAATCCAGATATTGAATTTATCAGCAGGCTTATCCCTTTACAAAAGCCTGAAATAAAATATGATCCGATCTTTGAAATGGAAATTGAGTTATTTGATTCCCAGGTAGAATTTACAAGAAAGATCCGGATTCTCTCCGATTCAGAGATCAGGATTGACGGGTATGTTGAATTCATGGTGTGTGATGATTCCCGATGTCTTCCTCCAAAAGAAGTGGACTTCTCCTTTGAATTGTCTGCAACAAAAGCAACCTCAAAGACTGTCCAAAAAGGATCAACCGGCGACAGCAAATCATTCCGGAACTCTGATATCAGAATAGCCCACGACATATTACCTGAAGATTCACAGCAGACTATTGAAGAATCCGGTATAACGGCAACCATAGAAACAGATCCTGACGATAAGGAATCCGGCAACTCCCTTTTACGACTCTTTTTTCTTGCCCTGCTGGCAGGATTCGGAGCTCTTCTGACACCCTGTGTATATCCTGTCATCCCGCTTACGGTTTCTTTCTTTATGAGGGATAGTTCCCGCTCTAAAGCCATATATAATGGTATAGCCTTTGGCATATCAATTATTCTTATTTATACCCTTGTTGGTTTGATTGCAGGTTTGTTCAGAATTGATCTGGTAAGTCTTGTTCGGACCCACTGGCTGCCCAATCTGATATTCTTACTGGTTTTTATTGCCCTGGCTATCTCATTTTTTGGAGTATATGAAATCACCTTACCCGGTAGTCTGTCAGCAAAGATCGATCGGAGAGCAGATAAAGGCGGTTTATTAGGACCCTTTTTCATGGCTTTGGCTACGGTAGTAATTAGTTTCTCGTGCACGGGAATAATAGTAGGTGTTGCATTGGGTAGTGCCATGCAAGGCGATATTTTGAAACCTGTTGTAGGTATGTTTGGATTTTCAGTATCCTTTGCCCTTCCCTTTACACTATTGGCTATTTTTCCAGGTTTAATGAAAAGTCTGCCAAAATCGGGAGGTTGGTTGAATGCAGTTAAAGTGGTTATTGCCTTCATCCTTCTGATATCGTCTCTGATGTTTGCGGGAAATCTGGGTCTGAGTCGCATATTCATTCTTTCGTTAGCTATCGTATTGTTTGTTCTCCTGGGATTTTATTTGCTGGGGAAAATCATGTTCTTACATGACAGCCCTGTATTGCATGTTTCATTCCCGCGTGTTTTTCTTGCAATCCTTTCCTTCAGTATTGCTATTTACCTTGTACCCGGTTTATTTGGAGCTCCTTTGAAGAGTATATCTCCCTTTTTACCGGCTAAAGATGAAAACAGCATTGACCTTACTAAGATTGGAAGCACAAATATCACATCTCATGCAGTCAATGAATCCTCACCTGCAGCCTGCACTGATACGCCGAAGTATTCCGATTTCCTGCATTTACCGCATGGACTGAAAGGATACTTTGATTACGAAGAGGCCCTGGCCTGTGCTAAAGAGCTGAATAAACCGGTCCTTTTGGATTTTGCAGGTCACAGTTGCAAAAACTGCAAAAAAATGTATGCCGAAGTCTGGGCCGATAGTAATGTACTCGCTAAACTCCGGAATGATTTTATCATTGCGGTTTTGTATACGGACGACAGGACAAAAATGCCGGAAGCTGACTGGACAAAATCAAAACTTGATGGGAAAGTGAAAAAAACCATAGGAAAGAAATTCAATGATTTACAGATCTCTAAATTCGGTTCAAATGCTCTGCCTCTATATGCGATAGTTGATCCTGAAGGTAACGTACTTACTTCGGAAAAATATTATACTTACAGTCCCGATGTCGAAGCTTTTATTCTGTTTCTGGATGAAGGGATCCGTAACTTTGCAAAAAAATAAAACCTGCTATTGCTATCATTTGTCATTTATTTTACAGGTTTATGATCGTAATTTTAAGCTGGTTTTGTCCAGGTAATGTTATAAAAATGATATTGGTCATGAATCTCGAATTTGAGGCTTTTACTGTTTATAATTCTTTATGGATTTGCAAACATTGACAATATCATTTATCGTAATTTAAAGATTTGATTAGCAATTGAACAACAATATTTTGTTCCGTGGAAACCAAGAAAGAAAAGAAAGTAATTGAGCTGGAAGAAGTTGTTGTGAAATTTGCCGGTGATTCAGGTGATGGTATGCAGCTTACAGGCAGTCAGTTTTCCGATACTTCTGCTTTTGTCGGCAACGACCTTTCAACATTCCCTGATTATCCTGCTGAAATAAGGGCTCCCGAAGGAACTATTGCCGGAGTATCAGGATTTCAGGTTCATATAGGTCATAAAGAAATTCAAACTCCCGGTGATCAGGCTGATGTGCTGGTGGCTATGAATCCTGCCGCATTAAAAGCCAATCTGCCCTGGTTAAAAAGGGGAGCCACGATCATCATTGATATAGACAACTTCGATAACAAACATTACAAGAAAGCAGGTTATGCAGAAGATCCTATGCACGATGGAAGTATGGAAGGTTACACTGTAATAAAAGCACCGATAACCAGTCTTACAAGAACAACGGTTACTGAATTTGATATTGATACACGTATCGCCGATAAAATGAGAAACCAGTTTGTTGCGGGTATGCTTTACTGGATGTTTAACCGTGACATAAAAATTGGTGAGACATTTTTAAAGTCAAAGTTTAAAAAGAAGCCCACTTTAAGAGATGCAAATATTACGGTTCTGCATTCAGGATATAATTATGCAGAAACAATGGAAGCATTGACAACCACCTTCCAGGTCAATCCTATTGCAGAACAAAAAGGATTGTTCAGAAATGTTACCGGAAACCAGGCAACCGCATGGGGTTTATTGGCTGCAGCAGAGAAAGCCGGGAAAAAGCTATTCCTGGGTTCCTATCCCATAACTCCTGCTACTGAAATTTTACAGGAATTAGCAAAAATGAAGCATTTAAATGCGATTACCTTTCAGGCTGAAGATGAGATAGCAGGGATTTGTTCTTCTATAGGAGCTTCATTTGCGGGAAGCCTCGCAGTGACCTCAACCTCAGGTCCAGGCCTGGCTCTTAAAAGCGAAGCAATAGGTCTTGCTGTAATCACGGAATTGCCTGTTGTAATTATAAATGTTCAGAGAGGGGGCCCATCTACAGGTCTTCCTACAAAAACAGAGCAGACCGATTTACTGCAAGCATTGTACGGCAGAAATGGCGAAAGTCCCTGTGTAGTGCTTGCCCCTTCGACACCTGCAAATTGTTTTCATTATGCATACCATGCCGCAAAAATAGCCATAGAGCATATGACCCCGGTAATCGTATTGTCAGACGGTTACCTTGCCAATGGGTCTGAGTTATGGCTGATACCTGATACAGAAGACCTCATGCCCATTGAGCCTCAACTGGTAAAAGATAACGATCCGTATTACCTCCCATACAATCGTGAACCAGACAAATTATCAAGATACTGGGCTGTACCCGGACAGGAAGGATTGCGTCACAGAATAGGAGGACTTGAAAAAGCAGATGTCACAGGTGAGGTTTCGCATGATCCCCTGAATCATGAAATCATGGTTCTTACGCGCAATGAAAAGGTTGAGCGTGTTGCAGATTACATTCCGGAACAGACGATTTATGGAAAAAAAAGAGGCGACTTACTGGTGATTGGCTGGGGTGGAACATTTGGTGCATTGAATACCGCTGTTAAAGAACTTCAGCATGAAGGCAAATGCATTTCACTTGTTCAGTTCAATTACATTAATCCGTTGCCTAAAAACACAAGGCAAATTCTGAAAGGATTTAAAAAAAGGATCGTATGTGAGCTAAACCTTGGTCAATTTGCTCTGTATCTGCGTTCAAAGTATCCTCAGTTTGATTACATTCAATACAATAAAGTTCAGGGATTACCATTTATGATCTCAGAATTGAAATATAAGTTTAACGAAATTCTGGAGGAAATATAATCATGGCATTCGAATCAACATCACCCATTATAACACCGCAGGATTTTTATCTCGACACCGAGGTAAAATGGTGCCCGGGGTGTGGGGGACATGCTGTGCTTTCCGCCATAAAAAAAGCATTGCCTGAAACAGGTGTATCCAAGGAAAAAGTGGTTTTCGTTTCGGGGATAGGCTGCTCCAGTCGATTCCCGTATTACATTAATGCATACGGATTCCATAGCCTTCACGGACGGGCACCGGCTATTGCATCGGGAATAAAAGTATCCAATCCTGATCTGAGCGTATGGATAATCACCGGCGATGGTGATTCAATGGCGATCGGAGGAAATCATTTTATACATATTCTCAGAAGAAATATTGATGTGAATATCATTCTGTTCAACAACAAAATATATGGCCTGACAAAAGGACAATATTCACCTACAACCCCTATTGGAAGTATAACGAAAACATCACCCGATGGTACCATTGAAAATCCATTTTTGCCTGGTGAACTTGCCATGGGTGCCCAGGGTACATTTTATGCACGCGTTGTTGATACAAATCCAAAAATGATGACTGAAGTTTTTATTAAGGCAGCTCAACATAAAGGGACATCGCTGGTGGAAGTATTGCAGAACTGTATCATTTTTAATAACCAGGTACATGCCGAGATCACAGGCAAAGATGTCAGGGATGATAACCAGATTTACCTGGAACATGGAAAACCAATGATATTTGGCAAAAACAGGGACAAAGGACTAATTCAAAGCGGACCAAAATTTGTTGTGGTGAAAATTGGTGAGAATGGCATAAGAAAGGAAGATATACTGGTTCATAATGTACATAATCCTGATGATACAAGACATTATATGCTTTCACGAATGACCCTGCCAGATTACCCTGTTGCTATGGGCATTATCAGAGAATGGAAAACAGGAGTGTATGAGAATATGCTGTATAAACAAATCAGGGAAGCGAAGAAAAGATCCAGAATAAAGACGGTAAATGATCTCCTGAAAAGTGGTAACACGTTTAGAATAGACTAATATCCCGGATAAAATTTACTGTATTCATCGGAATTATTTCACAAAAGATTGGTATATTCCTTATTATTCAGGTATTAGTGTATGTATATCGATACAGTAATGTCCAAAAATCGCAACAATAATAAGAGTACAAATTTTATAAACCTCCCGGATACTTCGTTCAATCTGCTGATGCAGAGACGAATCAGGAAAGTGCTGGTAATTTGCAGTCAGTATGACTTCTATATGCTTGAAGAAGACGGGCGCATCGATGAGCATATATTTAATGAATATGTATCGCTGAACCTCAGGTATCCTCCTGTTTTTATACATGCCAATTCGGCAAAAAAAGCAGCCGGTATATTGAAAAACGATGATATTGACCTTATCATTGAAATGCTGAGTATTGGAGATACTGATGCTTTCCAGTTGGCAAAACAGCTGAAAAGTAAATATTCCTACATTCCTATTGTTGTGCTGACACATTTCTCGAGAGAAGTATCTGTACGACTGGAAAGAGAGGACCTTTCTGCCATTGACTATGTGTTCTGCTGGCTGGGTAATCCTGATATATTCCTCGCTATCATCAAACTTATTGAAGACTCAATGAATGCTGAAAATGATATCCTTAAAATAGGAGTGCAGTCTATCCTGCTTGTTGAAGATTCAATTCGTTTCATATCATCCTATCTTCCCAATCTGTACCGCATTATACTGGAGCAATCAAAAGAGTTTGTTAAAGAGGCACTGAACGAACACCAACAAATGCTCAGACGAAGAGGAAGACCTAAAATATTGCTCGCAAAGAATTACAGGGAAGCAGTTTCAACATATGAAAAATTCAGAGGACATATTCTTGGTATTATTTCAGATGTGAGTTATAAAGTTGCTCCGAATAAAAGAGACACAAAAACACGTGCCGGACTGAAGTTTTGCAGATTTGTAAAGAACGATGACATAAATATTCCTTTTTTGTTGCAGTCATCTGACGTTTCAAATCAAGCTGTTGCTGAAAAATTGAATGTCGGGTTTTTGTATAAGCATTCGAAAAATATATCCAATGAATTGCGGGATTTTGTGCTCAAAAATTTTGGCTTCGGAGAATTTGTATTTATTGACCCGAAAACAGGTAAAGAAAGTTATATCGCCTATGATCTGAAATCTCTTCAGGAACTCATCCTTGATATTCCTGATGAAATAATTGAATACCATACCAGGAGAGATGATTTTTCAAAATGGCTGAATGCGCGTGCCTTGTTTTCAATTGCAAAGCGGTTTAAAGAAGCTCAATTTGACGATTTTAAAGGCCCCGATGGTGTTCGCAGATACATCTATGAGAGTATCACAAATTTCAGATTCAGCAAAGCCCGTGGCATTATTGCCGAATTTGACAGAAGCAAATTTGATGAATACCTTTTCTTTTCAAGGATCGGACAGGGAAGCCTGGGAGGCAAAGCCAGGGGGCTTGCTTTCATGAACTCCGTATTAAAAACAGAAAATCTGAGTGCAAAATACCCTGGAGTGAATATATCCGTTCCACCAAGTGTTGTCCTTACCACAGAGATATTTGATAATTTTATGCAGAGAAACGACCTCTACTCGATCGGATTATCTGCATCGGACGATTCGGAAATACTGGAACATTTTATTAAAGCTGAATTTCCCGAAAAGATCAAAAATGATTTCATGGCTATTGCTTCAATAGCAACCAATCCGGTAGCGGTACGTTCATCCAGCAAACTTGAAGATTCATTATACCAGCCTTTTGCCGGAATTTACAACACATTTATGGTGCCTCCGCACAAAAATCCAAAGACGGCTGTCGGCATGCTTGAACAGGCTGTTAAAGGTGTTTATGCATCGGTATTTTATAAAGCCAGTAAAGATTATATCACAGCAACATCTAACCTGATTGATGAGGAAAAGATGGGTATCATCCTTCAATCAGTTTGCGGTAAAAATTATCATGGCCATTTCTATCCGACACTCTCCGGTGTCGCCCGGTCAATAAATTACTATCCCGTTGGCAAAGAAACATCGGATGATGCCATCCTGAATCTTGCTTATGGACTTGGAAGACTGATCGTGGAAGGTGGAACATCTCTGCGTTTTTCACCGAAATATCCAAAAAAGATACTCCAGTTGTCAACGCCTGAGCAAGCCATGAAAGACAGTCAGAAGTATTTTTTCGCAATAGATATGGACCCGCAGCATTTTAAAGCTGCTGTTGATGATAAAATAAATCTTCTGAAGATCCCTGTGAAAGAAGCGGAAAATAATCCGTCATTCCAATATGCAGCTTCCACTTACGATCATGTGAACAATAGTATTGTTGACGGACTTGTTGCTTCAGGGAAAAAATTGATTACTTTTTCAAACATATTAAATCATAACAAATTTCCTCTTACCGACATTGTTAATGACTTGCTTCAAATCAGCAGCCACGCATTAAATCATCCTGTTGAAATTGAATTTGCTGCCAACCTGGATACTCCGCAAAACGAACCAAAAGATTTTTATTATTTACAGGTAAGACCCATAGTATCTCATGAAACAATCCTGATTAAAAAACTATCTGAAATTCCTGAAGATCAAATCATCATTTCATCAGAAAGAGCAATGGGCAACGGCCGCATGGAAAATATAAAGGATATTGTCTATGTAAAGTTGGATTCGTTCAATAAGGCTGACAATGCGAAAATCGCTTCTGAGCTTGAAAAAATTAATAAAACTCTGGCAGAAAAAAACAGGAACTATGTACTGATCGGTCCAGGCAGATGGGGTTCAAGTGATCCGTGGCTGGGAATTCCGGTAAAATGGGCGCAAATATCCTCAGCACGCATTATTGTTGAATTGGGTTTGGAAAAATACAAAGTTGATCCCAGCCAGGGAACCCATTTTTTCCATAACCTTACCACATTTGGTGTGGGCTATCTGACCATAAACACTCAAATTGGCGATGGGAAAATCGACCTTGAATACCTCAATTCCCTTTTCTCCGAAAACGAGAGTAAATACCTGAGACATATACGATTCAACAAAGCCCTGCAAATTGAAATTGACGGAAGAAGTACGAAGGCTATTGTATGCAAACCCTGATCTGTCGCGGTAAGAACCATTTCAGGTTCATCTATTTGTATAAGGAAGGATATTTCTTCGGATTCACTTCATGCATCAATTCATACACGGTGTCAAATACATTTTCGGCATTCGGATTGGAAAAATAATCGCCATCTCTTGCATAGGCAGGCCTGTGATCCATAGCTGTCAATGTTTTTGGTTCCGCATCAAGATAACGGTATGCCTTTTGCTCTTCAAGTACTTTTTGCATCATAAAGCCAGTGGCCCCTCCCGGAACATCCTCATCAAAAAATAAGATCCTGTTTGTTTTTTTCACAGATTCCACAATGGTCTCATTGATGTCAAATGGCAACAATGTCTGAACATCTATCAGTTCTGCGCTTATATCAAACTCTTTCAATTGCTTTATCGCATCGAGGGCTATCCGGACACAGGATCCATATGTAACCACTGTAATGTCAGTTCCTTCTGTGAGTATTTCAGGAGTTCCCAGCGGCACACAATACTCACCGATATTCTCAGGCATATATTCTTTTAACCTGTAAGCAATTAATGGTTCAATAACAAGACCGGGGTCATGTCCTTTGAGGAGTGTATTATAAAAACCCGCCGCCTGGGTCATATTTCTTGGTGTACAAACAAATACCCCGCGTATGGAATTGATGATCATGCTCAATGGTGAGCCTGCATGCCAGATGCCCTCAAATCTGTGTCCCCTGGTACTTATGATAAGCGGCACTATTTGTCCTCCTGCAGTGCGCCAGTGGGTGGTTGCCAGATCATCGCTGATAGTCTGCAATGCATACAACAAATAATCGAAGTATTGTATTTCGGCTATGGGTCTGAAACCTCGCAGTGCCAAACCTATGCCTTTGCCAATGATGGAAGTTTCGCGTATCCCGGTATCAAAAATCCTGTGTTCTCCGTATTTTTCCTGCAGTCCTGCATAGGTTTGGTTTACACCGCCTATTTTCCCGACATCCTCTCCGAAAGCTACCAGGAGAGGATATTTGCTGAAGAGCTTATCAAAATTTGCCCTGATGATCTCTCTGCCCGGCACTTCATGCGATTTTTCCGGAAATACAGGTTTTATTTCTTTGACATGCAATGCCGAGTGTTTGTTTTCGACATGAAGAAAAGCATTGTATTGCTCGTATTTATCCACAAAACGCAAATCAAACCATGCAGAAAGTTGTTCTTTCAGAGATGCACGTTGCGAACAATCCTTACAAATATACCGCAGAATCCTTTTTGCGCTGCTGATATTGTCCTTTCTTATGGGTGCTTCCAGATTCCGAAGGTTCTTTGTAATAATATCCATCTTATCCATTTTCTCTCTCTTACACTGGCATTTCTTATCTTCTATGATCTTTAACAGATCGTGTCTTTCCTTCAGTATCGGATCCTGGTATAGTTTCCATCCTTTTTGTCTTGCGATTTTCACATCCTGAAAAGCCCGGTTTTCTATGGATTCAAGCTCTTGCCTGGCAGCAATGCTGTGCTTCAGTATCCATTCTTTCATTCTTGAGATGCAATCGTATTCCTTCTCCCATTTCAACCGCTCTCCCGATTTGTACCGCTCATGAGAACCTGAGGTGGAATGCCCCAGGGGCTGTGTAATTTCATCTATATGAAACAATACGGGGATATGTTCTTCCCGGCATTGTTTTATACCTTCTTCAAAAAGCTTGCATAAACCGGCATAATCCCATCCTTTCCCCTGGTATATCAATATTCCGTTGGTGCCGTTCTTTTTTTCAAAGCCTTTGAGTGCTTCAGAGATTGAAGATTTCAGTGTCTGATACTTTTTTTCTACCGAAATTCCGAATCCGTCATCCCACACAGCCACTGCCAGAGGAATTTGCTTTACAGCAGCAGCATTCATCACTTCAAAAAAATGGCCTTCGGATGTACTGCTGTCACCAATGGTTCCGAAAACCACTTCGTTACCTTTGTTCGTGAGTTTCACCTGCTGATGAAGATTTTTGTTTGCACGAAATAATTTGGATGCCAGACCAAGACCAAGCATACGTGGCATTTGTCCGGCAGTAGGGGATATGTCAGCTGCCGAGTTGGGTTGATTCATAAGGTTCAGCCATTCCCCCTCCTTATCAATATTTCGTGTTGCATAATGATTGTTGAATGATCTTCCTCCGTTCGACGGATTATACCGTGTGTCCGTAACACCATAAAGCTGCGCAAAAAATTCCTGCAGCGTTAACATGCCTGTGGCCAGCATAAAGGTCTGGTCACGATAATACCCTGAACGCCAGTCACCATTCCGAAATGTTTTGGCCATGGCAATCTGGGCAACTTCCTTTCCATCCCCGAAAATACCAAACTTGGCTTTCCCTGCAAGTACTTCCTTACGACCGGCAATACTAAGATTCCTGCTCCGGTTTGCCATCAGATAGTCGCTTAATACTTCCTTTTTAAACTCCTGAAATGATAATTGAGTGAATGTCTTTTCAGCAACAGGCATTGGATTTCTTTCAATTTTATTCAAAAATAGGACACCGGCACCAGATGTGCAATGATAGTAACAGATTAAATCCCGATTGGTTTTAATACAAAAAGATTCGCGTTTTTTACAGCCGATTTGCTAATTTTGAGGGATTTATACACAGAATATGAAAATCTTTCTTATCGCTGTTGTACTTATTGCTGTTTCTTTCCTTGCCCTGGGAGTCAGCATCTTTTTTCGCAGGAACGGGAAATTTCCTGAAACTGAGATCGGGAAAAATAAGAAGATGCGTGAACTGGGTATTTATTGCGCTAAATGTGAAGAGATGAAAAGCTGGAAAAAATCCAGGAAAAACCGGACACCAAGACTCAATCCGGGAAAATTAAAAATAGACCTTAGCCGCCTTACCTAAACTTTTCGGCGTATAACCTGTTATACAAGCAAAGCATTTTGTATGATCTTTAAAGTATTTTTGATTGCATTGATAATCCTCACCATTGCCTTGCCTGGATTGGGCCTGAAGCTGCTTTTTAACAACCCGTCAAAACAAGCAGAGGGTAGTTGCAGGAAAGAAGATGACTCCGGTATCAAATTTGGTTGTGGTTGTGGTGCAGGGTTCTGTATGCGGGAAGAATGAGCGTGGTATTGCCCAAAGGCTCGCGCGGATTTGCAACCGACCGGAGGGAACTCAGCGAAGCTAATCCGGACGTATTCATTGCTCATACAATTGCAACAGACAAGCTTTTGTGTGGATCTAGTACCCAGGTGATCAATTGTAATTTGTACATTCAGTATACCGGCCGTACAATAGTTTTAAAGCAAAGGCCCGGAATACACTCCGCGCCAGCGGGAATTTACCAGCCGCAGTCGGTTAACCAGCCGGCAAGTAAGCCAATAATATACGCCTGGCTGTGGCCCGTGAATACATCATTTATGTATTATCCCGAAAAATCATTGATTCTATTGTATGAAAAGGAATTATCGCGCTATTATCTTTCATGGAATTCTCTTTGATACCGGAAACCGGTCGCCCAGTTGGTTCATGTTTTCTTCGACCCTGGTCTGATTGTGATGTTTTTTGAATTGTTTCGTCCGGTTCATTTCCCCGAAAATTCATATCTTGTGAACAGAAAGAGCATGTAAGTTTGATTCTCAACTGATGAAAAATGGGATGAACATAGTATGAAACGAACAGAATCCTTATTGATCATCATGCAATTATTTGCTGTCGTTACTCTCCATGCCAAAGAGAACAGAATGATCGACAGCCTGGAAAATGAATTGTCGAAAGCTGCTGCTACAGAGGATAGTATAAAAATACTCTGCCACCTTACCTGGAATATTTCTACATACGATCCTGAAAAAACCTTTTATTACGGAACAAAAGCCCTTTCACTAATAAAAGGGGATGAAGAAAGCCGGACTATTTCCGAAGCATACGATGCCGCTGCTCTGGCACATTGGGTAACCAGGGATTTTGCATCTGCTATCAGACTATACAAAATCTCTTTAAAAATCGGAGAAGAAAACAAACTTCCGGATCGAATTGCCTGGTGCCATTATAATCTGGCATCAATAGCGTTGAACGAAAACCAGCCTGATTTGGTGCTGGAACATACAGAAAAGAGCCAGGCGGCTTTTCATGAAGCTAATATGGACGACTGGATGATCAATAGCTACTGGCTTATGCTTAAAGCCGTTGATGGAGACCGGCGTGAACAGCTCTACAAGGAAATGATTTCTAAAATTGAAGATGTCATTCAATCGACAGATGACCCAAACAATCTGACCTTCAGATACCTCGATCTTGCCAAAGTATACAGTATGCTTGAGAACCAGTCAAAATCACTGGAATATGTACTGCAAGCGCTTGAAGTGGCAGAAAAAGCAAATAACCAGAAAGTGATTGCTTACGCCTACTCATCCATAGGAGCCTACCTGAGAGATATTCAGCACAATCATACGGTTGCGTTGCAGTATTACGAAAAGATCCTTGAAATCTATCGAAAATATAATGTTTCATGGGGAACGGCCGAAGTGTTGATCGAAATTGGAATTGTCTATAAAGAGATGCAAAATGATTCATTGGCATTCAGGTATTTTACTGAAAGTCTGGAAATTTCAAGCAAGATAGATTATTCGTATTCCATGTCGAAAGCATACAAAAACATGGGTGAAATCTATTTTCGAAACAAGGATTTTGAAAAAGCATTATCTCTGTTTTTAAAGAGCTACAACGTAAAATGTAAGAACTGTAATGCTATTTATGCTCACGAAATTTTAATCCATCTTGGCAACACATACTCACAAATGGGGGATAAAAAGGCTGCTTATAATTTCTACCTGAAGAGTTTTCGTCTGGCCGACTCGCTTGACGACCGACAGCACAGATCCATTTCACTCGTTAGTCTGGGCGACTGGCAAATAGCAAAAAATAATATTCCCGCAGCAACGAACAACTATCTACAGGCTCTTGAAAATGCTTCAAAAACAAAAAATCTTTCACTTCAGATTAAGATTTCCGATAAGCTTAGTGAGATCTATTCTCAGCAAAACAATTACCAAAGTGCCTTTAAGTACCAGCAATTATCTGATTTGCTCGAAGATAGTATTCTCGTTGTGAATGAAACCGAAAATTTAGCCCGGCTGGAAACATTGTTTGAATTTGAAAATCTGAGAAGGCAGAAGGAGGTAGAAAATGCAAAAGCAGAGGCAGAAATCGAGAAACAAGTTCTCACGCGGAATCTCTTTCTTGCAGGATTTATTTTAATGAGCATACTGGGAGCCTTTCTTTTCCTTAGTTTTCGAAGAAAGAAAAAAGCCAATATATTGTTGGAAAGTCAAAAGAAAAAAATTGAAGACATGTCGGCAAAAATTCATAAGGCTGATAAGATGAAACTGCAGTTTTTTACAAATATATCCCACGAATTCCGCACTCCACTTACCTTGATAACCGGACTGACCGAAGAATTGCCAAAACATAAAATTAATGGAGAAACCTGGAAAAATCAACTTCGAATAATTCAAAAGAATGCTTCGAAATTGCTGCATCTGGTGAACCAGATCCTCGACATCAGGAAACTGGATAACGGAGATGCTGTTGTAGAACCCGTACGCGGCGACATGGTAAAGTTTGTGAGCGGAATTGTTGCCCTGTTTGAAGACTATGCCAGGCGTAAGCATGTGGAGCTAAAATTTGTATCGGAAAAGAATACCATGATATTGAATTCTGATTATGACAAGCTCGACAAAATTCTGAATAATCTGATTTCGAATGCCATTAAGTTCTGTGGCGAAAACGATCGTGTTCGTGTAACATTATATAGCGAAAACCATCCCCAACCGGCTTTTGTCATTGAAGTGGAAGATTCTGGCAAAGGGATATCTTCCAAACAAATAGAGCATGTTTTTCAACCCTTCTACCAGGCAACCGATTCGTATGGAGGGAGTGGAATAGGACTGGCACTGGTCAAAGAACTGGTTGCTTTATTGCAGGGACATATCAACATTGAAAGTCAACTTGATAAAGGGACCAGGGTAAGGGTAAAAATACCCTTTGATCAAATGCAAAACCTGAGCAAAGATAAATCCCAATCAGCAAGAACTGCACGTAAGAGAGAGCCACAAACTGCGATAAGCAGTTTCACCACCGATGAAAATCCTGTAGAAATAAACCAGAATGTTAGGCATGATGAAAACGATGGTGAATATGAAAAATCATTGCTGATTGTTGAAGATAATGTCGACCTGTTGGAATTCGTTGGGGGTATTTTGAACGAGGATTATAAAATATTGAAGGCTGTCGATGGTAAGAAAGGATTGGCGATGGCTGTTAAACATATACCTGACATTATTGTCAGCGACATTATGATGCCCGTGATGGATGGAATTCAGATGTGTAAAAAGCTAAAAAATAATCCTTGCACCTCGCATATTCCAATACTTCTTCTCACGGCAAAAACCGATCAGGACAGTATGCTCCGTAGCTTCAAAATCGGAGCAGATGACTTTATCATTAAGCCCTTCAGTGCTGTATTATTGAAATCGCGTATACAGAACCTCGTAAATCAACGGCGCAAACTGATTGAAAAATTCTCCCAACGATTCCAGGTTGAACCCTCCGAGGTGATACTCCCCGATGCTGACAAGTGTTTTCTTGAAAAGACCATTGCCATAATTGAAAAGTATATTAATGATCCGGAACTGGATATCGATATCCTGGCATCCGAAATGAACGTGAGCCGCACACAGCTCTACCGTAAGCTGAAAGCGCTGACCGACTGTTCGGGGAACCAGTTTATCCGTGTTATCCGACTGAAGAGAGCTGCACAACTTCTTAGTCAGAACCAGTTGAATATCTTTGAAGTAATGCAGGAAACAGGATTTAGTAACTATTCCTATTTCAACCAGTGTTTCAAGGAACAATTCAATCGATCTCCAAAAAGCTATTCTGAACTCTCCCAGGCAACAAAATAGCTTATCTTGCAATTTTGAGCTATTTCTGCTGTTTTTAGGATTATTTCGTCGTTTATGAATACCTCCAATACCCTAATTTGGCTGTATAAAATCAAAACATGGAGGTAATTATGAAAAACAATCAAAAGCATCAGAAACAGAATATCAGAATTGTATTTCTGGCAGCACTGTTCCTTATTTTTTCAACTGCCGGGATCCGGTCTCAGAGCTGCGATAAAGCAGCGAACAAAAGTGAAGAAAAACCATTGACTGAAAAACTGGCCGATTATGTCTGGAACGGGGACCTGGACAAAATCAAGGAACTTGTTGAGGAGAATAATGATCTTGTCGATGCACGACTGAAAAATGAAGAAACTATGTTAACCCTTGCTGCCTGGAGAGGGAATTACGATATGGCAGAATATCTGGTAAGCAAAAAAGCAAATGTGAATTGCCGGAACGACTGGCAAAACACACCCTTACATAATGCTGCGCAGAAAGGGTATAACGACATTATTACCTTGCTCCTGAACAATGGTGCTAATGTCAATGCCAGAGGCACAAATGGGAACAATTCACTTTTTTTTGCTGTGGAAAATGATCATCTGGAAAGTGCTCAACTCTTGCTAAAAGCCGGAGGTAATATACATGCCACAAACGATTATGATCAGACTCCCTTGGCCCGGGCTTCATGGAACGGAAATGCGGAGATCATCCGGTTTTTAGCCGAAAATGGTGCCGATGTTAATTTTGCAAATTCTAATGGAAATACGATCATGCATAACCTGGCAAGCGGAGGACATTCGGAGGCTATCAAAATAATTCAGGGATATGGTGCCAATGCAAACAGGATAAATTCAGATGGCAGAATTCCTCTTCATCATGCTGTAATCAACAAAAAATCAGAAGTCGTTTCATTGCTTCTCAGTAAGACACAGAATATTAATTTGCAGGAAAATCGTCTGGGGAATACCCCTTTGCATATTGCTGCTATAAACGGTGATCTGAAGTCCACTGAACTATTAATTAAAGCGGGGGCTAAAGCAGATAGTAAGAATTACGCACAAAAAACTCCCCTCGACTATGCAATACAGTACGGATATGTTGAGGTTGTAGACTATTATCTATCGAATTCTCTGGCCACTGAAGAAGCACTTCTTGCTGCAAAGGAAAAACAATCATCCGGTATTGTTACGGTGAACGACGGAGAAGCCAAAGTGATTTATTGCGGTCACTCAGGATGGGTGATACAAACTGAAAAACATCTTCTGATATTTGATTACTGGAACATGAACAAACCGGACAAACCCGGATTAGCCAATGGTTCCGTTTGTCCTGAAGAAATAAAGGATCTGGATGTCATTGTCTTTGTCTCGCACGAGCATAGCGATCATTACGATACCTGCATTTATCAATGGGCCGATCAGGTAATAAACATAACCTATGTGTATGGATTTAAACCTGAAGAAGCATGGATCCATCATGAAAAGGGATATCATGGCCCTGAATACGTATATATCAATGACAATCAGGCAAAACAAATAGATGATATTACGATTACTACACTGAAATCGAATGATTCGGGTCAGGGATTTCTTGTTAGCGCCGATGGAATAACGATTTATCATCCGGGGGACCATGCATGGTTTTCTGCCGAAGATGAGATGGTTTTCAAAAAAGAGGTTGATTTTATTGCAGATCAGGAACAGCAGATAGATATTGCCTTCTTACCGGTTACTGGTTGTCCCTCGCGATGGAAAAAGGAGTTTATTGTAAAAGGATTCTTCTACTCGATCGACAAACTGGATCCGGTACAAGTGTTCCCGATGCATGCCTTTCAACGCGAGTACAGTTTGAGGGAGTTTGCCGAACTGGCGGATAATAAAAAGATTGAAAGCCACATTGTTTGTACAGAAAATAACGGCGATAGTTTCTCATATACCAAAACCATGGTAGCTTCCAAATAAGAGTTCAGAATAACCTGTATCGCAAACTGTCAGAAACGATCAGGAATGCGGTACGGGTTTTCTTATCCTGGTTTTTTGGGGCTTTTCATTATTAGTCCGCAGGTATGCCTGCCGGTTTAACCGCCAAAGGCGAATTTAACTGCCTTTGGCAGTCATGGCAGGCAGGCTACCTTTTACTAAAAGCGAAGTTGCAACCAACCGCAGCGGGTCATCAGTCAGCACCTGTCGGAATACTTTATCTGCCTGCTCTTACCAATTTACTGCAGTATACTTTATTTCCGGTACTAAGGGAGCCAAAATATACTCCGTCAGAGGAACAATCATTCCAGCTAATGGAATAATGACCTGCCTGCTGTTCCTGATTAACCAAATGTTTTATCAACCTGCCTTCCGAGTTATAGACGCTTAGTTTCACAAAACAAGGTTCCGATACATTGTATTCAAAAGCAAGTTCCGAATGGAAAGGATTAGGTACAATTTTCATAAGTGCCCCGGCATGATCAGGATTTTCATCGACATGTGTGTGTATCCGGGCACCTTCCAGGGCCTTCTCAGCCGAAGCAATAAAAATATTACACGACCAGGTAGCTCCTGTAATGGCATCGATAGCATCGAGGCTCTGTGATTCCATTAATAATTGCGGATAGATCTCAATACCATGTCCGTCTTCCACGCACTGTTGCATATAAAGAGGACTTCCTGAATAATGATTCACGCCATACATCGAATCTACCGGCTCGTGAAGCGAGGAATCCCTGATGGTAAACCAGATATCGGTAAATGAACCGCTTTCCACCGTTATCTTAATGTGACCCCAGAAGTTTTCACCAGTATATCCATCTCGTGAACAGCCCTCGTAATTACCGTCAAGAAAATTACTGGAAGTATCACTCAGCACAGCGCCGGTATTTTTTTCACCGGTCTCATTATCAAGTGAAGGTGCTGGAATAAGGATTAGCACAGCACAAATAATAAACATATGTAGTACAGTTTTCATGGTTACGGATTTAAGTAGTTGATACAAGTTTTGGAAATGTTTAATTTGCCGGTAACACTGCTGACAAATTCACCTGTAATACAATTGAATGTGCCAATGCACGTATGTGTATAGTAATTTTTGTATTCCGTCCTTTCACAAATTGCATTAGGATCATCTGTTCCATAAAACACTCTCATTCAAAAGTGGTGACAACAACAGGGAAGTCTTGACAATAGACCTGTGTGCAAATAAGAATTCTATTAAAATAGAATAGTGCTTAATGCATCTTTGCACAAATTAATTAATGCCAACGGCCCTGTTGTATGGTGCCGCTGGCGTTGCATCGCACTGTTTTTAATTGGCAAAATACAAAAAGCGGCTTATTTACAGGTAGAAGTTTGCACAATTATGTTTTATAGATCTGCCAGCCAAAAGTTTGAACCAACATTTAATAACGACGTTGATTCTGTCTACGCTTAGAAGGGGGTTTGTGGGTGTGTCTCCTAATCACGAAAAACCATCCTCAAAAACCCCTGATTTTATCAAAAAAAATTTCATGACAAAAAGCAAAATCGCCAACTTTGCCGTATGGATATACAATTTGTTATAGGCCTTACGGAACACCGTATACTGGGATTGATTTTTGCTCCCTACCTGATCAGGAAAGACCGGAAGCTTGAAAAATATTCGGTATATGAAAGGGTGAACCTTATGAATATATCCACCTATGAATCGATCCTTACGCCTGAAGAAAATCAACTTGTTAAAACCATTGAAGAATATAATGACAACACACTATACAGGATCTTCTCCAAAAAGAAAATGCCGGTACGGGAGTTTTTGTCGGACCTGACCCGCGATTTCATTGAAGAACATGTCCGTCCGTATATCGAGAGACGCATGGCAAAATGCCTGGATATCCTATTATCCGAAGATATACCGGTTTACCATAAAGTCCTCCAAAACATGATCTATGAAAATGAAAGAATTGAAGTAACGGATGAAGAAGGTACAGCTGTTTTTAACTTCCACCGATCTTCGGAAGAGTTAAAGTATTATCTGACGATCGAAAGCAACGGAGAACGAATAAAACTCACCGGAAAAAACGGGTTCGTGGTGATCAATATACCCTGTTGTGTGGTCATTGAAAACAGACTGTTCGTTTTCAGTAATATCGACGGGAAAAAGCTGCTTCCTTTTTTTACCAAAGAATCTATCAGCATACCCAAATCTGCCGAGAAGAAATACTTTGATGTCTTTGTCCGTACCGCGATCAAAAAATATAAGGTCAATGCAAAAGGTTTTTCTGTTATTGACAGGGACACAAATCCAAAGCCGGTTCTGGCATTGGAAAATACACTTTCCGGAAGGCTGACCATTGCCTTAAAATTTATTTACGATGAAAAAAGTATATACTATGCGAATCGGAGAACAGAACGGAAAGTAACCTGTGAATGGGTGAAAGATGATGTTTATTTTTACCGGCTTCAACGGGATTATGCCTTTGAAAACAACTGTATTGCCAAATTGCTGGCACAGGGACTGGTCAATAAAGAAGGGCCCTTCTTTCTGCCCTTGCAGATCAGTTCGCATAAGACAAATACTGCTTATGAAATCATTAACTGGATCAATTATAACAGTACTGCTCTTAAAAATGCCGGTTTTACTATCGCACAGCCTGATCATAGCAATCTCTACTATCTCGATGATTTTGCACTGAAAGTCAATGTTTCTGAAAAAGACAAGGACTGGTTTGATATTAATGCAAAAGTGGAATTCCGGGGATTCGTAATCCCTTTCACTGCTTTTTTTGATCATATAATACAGGGAGAAAGAGAATATACCTTACCTGACGGACGTGTAATGATCCTGCCTGAAGAATGGTTTGAAATGTACCGTGATATACTGGGTTTTTCAAAAATCAGCGGAGACCTTATCCAACTGGATAAACAGCATTTTCCCCTGATCAACAAAAACCTGGAAGGTTTTTCTGTAAAATTCAGGGATAGCCTGCGCAAACTGATCGATTCGAAATCAGATATCGAACCTGTCCCTGAAGGGGTTTTAGCCAATTTAAGAGAGTATCAAAAGGAAGGTTATAGCTGGTTATATCAATTATCAAAGAATAATTTCGGAGGATGCCTGGCAGATGATATGGGATTGGGAAAAACACTGCAAACACTTACCTTGCTCATAAGGTCTGTTACTGAAAACCGGGAATTCGCCAAAATTGACCAAAATAACAGAGAGGAAGATGAGCCTCAGCTCTCCCTCTTTGCTGAACATGAAAGTTGTGGCAAAAAGAGATCGAAAACATCCCTTATTGTTGTACCTGCTTCACTCGTGCACAACTGGGTCAATGAAACTTATCGGTTTGTCCCGGATATATCCATGGCTGTTTATGTGGGATCCCAGCGCACCGCATTATCAAAACTCTTTGCAAACAATGATGTCCTGCTTACATCCTATGGTATTTTACGAAATGATATAGAGACATTTATTGCCCACGATTTCGACTATTTTGTACTGGATGAAAGCCAGGTGATTAAAAATCCATCTTCAAAGATATATAAAGCGGTCATGCAGATCCGGGCCGATCATAAAATTGTGCTCACCGGAACACCAATTGAAAACTCACTCAGAGATCTATGGGCCCAGATCAATTTTCTGAATCCGGGTCTTCTGGGTAATTATACTTTTTTTCGCGCTGAATTTCAGTTGCCCGTTGAAAAATACAAAGACGAAACTGCCAAAGAAAAGTTGCACCAATTAATTACTCCGTTTATCAAACGAAGGTCAAAAAATGAAGTGGCTCCTGAACTGCCTCCTCTTACGGAACAGATTATTTACTGTGATCTGGTGGAAGAACAACGAAGCTATTATGAACGTGAGAAATCAAAAGCAAGAAACTATATTCTGGAGAATATCACCCGGTCGGGGATCAGTAAATCATCCATGATCATTTTGCAATCACTGGCTAAATTACGCCAGGTGGCCAACCATCCCTTTCTTGTGGATGAGGATTATTTTGCCGGTTCGGGCAAATTCGACGAGGTAACCCGTATTATACAAAACTTACATGCTGAAGGTAACAAAGCCTTGATATTCAGCTCATTTGTCAAGCATCTGAATATGGTCACGCGATTTCTGGATGAACATTCCATTGAATATGTCATGTTAACAGGAGAAACCAGGAACAGAGAGAAGGTGATCAAACAATTTCAGGAAAATCCGGATTGCCGGTTTTTCCTTATTTCTCTTAAAGCAGGTGGCGTTGGATTAAATATTACAGCGGCTGAATATGTATTTATCCTCGATCCATGGTGGAATCCGGCAGCCGAAATGCAGGCAATAAGTCGCACTCACCGCATTGGCCAGGATAAGCACATTGTGGTTTACAGGTTTATTTCAAAAAATACCCTCGAAGAAAAGATCGTCAAATTACAGCAGCATAAATCGCAGCTTGCCGATGCATTTATTCATGATTCCCTGAAGAATATTTCCTCAGAGCAGATCATGGAGTTATTTGATTAACCAAAAAAGTAACAATTGTTCCAAATCCGGTTTTGATGGATCTTAGTTATTTAAATCCGAAGGATCTATTACCATCTGTTCCTCTCTGTGGTTCATTTTGGTTTTTTCTTCAGGAATTTATTATCTAAAAATACTGAAATCTCCGTCACCTCTAAAGGAGTTTGTAATTAACGTGAGTTCGATAAATGAAAATTATCGAATTCATGCGATTAATAGATAGATAATACATGCTACATTATCTGAAAATCATCATTTCAAGTAGTTGTAAATTATATCGAACTTACATAAAATTAAAAAGAGACCGTTTAATCAGTCCCTTTTCTTTCAAAATAACCTGTTTATTGTATTCTAAACTATTCGGCCAGAATAATCATTCTCCGGGTTGCAGAGAAGCCGGCCGTTTTCAGCGTGTAGAAGTACATGCCTCCGGAAAGGTTCCGGGCATTAAATTCAACGGTATGCTTGCCTGCAGGATATTCCATTCCGGCAAGTTCTGCTATCTCTTCACCCAATATTGAATATACCTTCAGGGAAGCATACGTATTTCGTGGAAGCTCAAAATCTATTGTTGTTTTGTCATTCAGAGGATTCGGGAAGTTCTGACCCAGGGAATATGCACCGGCTGCAGCTTCATCATTCAATGTGATTACAACATAAGGTTTTGTGGTTGTATCCGGTACACAGGAAAATTCTGCAGGTTCACCTTTCTCCCCGGGGGGATAGTAAAACTCTGAAATACATATTTTATCCAGTTTGAAGCCTTCACTTCGAAAAGCAATGGAGAGAGTATGCTCACCCGCTGAGAGGGTATATCCGGCAAATTTATTCCACTCCCATCCTTCTGTTAAATAAGTACGATTATAGACATACGGTTCATCGTCAATTTTTATCCAATATTGATCGTTATCGTATGTCGGACTATTCACACGCCCATATACATAATAGGTATTACCCGAAGCCACGTTAAACGGAAAATAAATTGCTGCTCCGCTATCAGCAGGTGCTTTATTGTTATTTAATCCGGGTTTAACGACTGCATAGCTACCATTCGACGCCATTGTATCAAGCCTGACATTCCAGGCCGCTCCAACTGTTGAGCATTCTGCTTCATACCACACCTCTTCACTTTCTCCCCTGTCAAATACCGGGAAATACGGGTCCCCTTTACCCCACCATTCTGTCCAGTAGGCAGGAATGACATAATCAGCATAGGGATGAACTGCGATGTCAGTATTTACCAATGTATCCCCAAGCATAAATTTATCTACAAAAGCCTCTACCCTTGGTTTATGAGCTGCCGGGAATGGAAAGCAGTGGTTTGGATCGCTGACGATAGAATATCCAAACCTGTCTTCTATTCCAAAATTTTCCCAAACCCTTTTTGCAGCCTCACAAGAGACATAGCCCGACTCATCTGCCAGCCATATATAAGAGGGATTTCCAATCACGAACAATGCACGGGGGGCTACCATTGCCATCAACTCATGATGATCATGTGGTAGTTTCGAAACATTTCGGCCTGCAAACTGGAACATGTCTTCTATAAACCAGGCATGGCTGGTCGAACCCAGCGTTTCAACAGCTCCCAGGGTCTCAGAAACACGCCATGCTGCTGCACCTCCTCCCCCTGACTCCTGTGCGATTGTAAGTGCAATACGCTCGTCAAACGCCCCGGCAAAGAGTGCCATCTTACCGGCAAAGGAACAACCGGTAATGGCGAGGTGCTCAAGGTCAATGGGGAGATCCCCCGAAACCAGTTCCAGACCATCGATCAGGCGGCTGACTCCCCAGGACCAGGCACTGTAGGCTCCCATATAAATAAGATCGGGATAAAGCTTGTTGATCGGTTCGTGGCCACGACTCTGTGTATGGGCCATTACCTGTGTATAGTTGAATTCAATTTGTGCAATATCACGACTTGTAAAGATATCAGCCGGGATGAATCCTGAAGGAAGTCCGATTCCTATCACTGCAGGAAAGGGGCCTTCCCCTTCGGGCAGTATAACTGGTGAGATCAGGGTAAGGGTATCTCCGTTTTTCACTACATGAACCGTAAGTGTATCATTAGCATAAAAGGCTGAAATGGTATCCGGACGATCTGGTTTCAGTCCGATCTCATAATGTTCGATCTCTGCCTTGATCTCAGCCCGCCGGCGGGTCCAGTTTGCGAAGGTGGTGTCGCGGCCGCTCCTATCGGACCACTCAAAGGGGTCGGTCAGAGGCTTAATGACCGGAAGATCGGCGAAAGCGGGCAAAGGTGGCGCAGTACAATCCACCCCCGTGTTCTCAACGGTATAGACAAAGGGAGGTATCTCCTGGCCAAATGAAATCAGGATCAGGATTGAATTAAAAAGAAGCAGTAATAAACTTGCTTTAATTGTTTTTGTTCTCATTTTGTTATCATTTTTGTTATCCATATTGTCATCTCAAAAAATAATAATTGATCTTTCGCCGGCATACCAGGAAAGATAAACAATCCCTGCTGGTATGCAGGCTGACAGGCAGGCGTTCGTGTCCCCGGTGATCGTTACTTAACAAATATATTAAACATTGGTAAACCACCGGCATAGTTATTTGCTTTACTGCCTGTTATGGCCTGGCAGTTATTTTACCAAAAGACTTTCAATCGTTTCAATAAGTTACTCTACTGGTTCAAAATATGGCATGACCTTCTCCTTATCAAAGTCAAACAAGTCATCATAATCACCTTTTTGTCTCCAAGTGAAAAGTTGAGAATATATTTTACCTAGGTCTTTTGAAATCTTACCTGTAGAAATAAAATACTCGGAGAAATTAGATTTGGCACCATTATGAGTCGTCGGCTTAAAATCAGAATCAAGTAGCAAAGCCATTACTGCATAGTAGCTTGCATAATATAGCCTGTTAATAGCTGAATTCCATTTATTTTTTTCCGCAAGAATATGAGCATCATCCAATGTATCTCTGGCACGTAAAAGTCTATATTTTATCAAATCTTTTTTTGTGCCTTTCATTTTATCCGAACTCCTTCTTTTTGGATGTTTTCGTAAAGAGGTGTAATAGAATGATTACTTATCCAATCATTCTTGGAATATATTAATGGCGATATTATTTCACCAGTTTCAAGTTCTACTTCGTAAAGTTCGTCCATAAATTTAGTCTCAACCTCAAAAGGAATCTGTCCTCGGTCAAGCAATATTAATAAATCCCAGTCCGAAAGTCGCTTTGGATCACCTCTTGCCTGAGATCCATATAAATAAACTTCCGAATCAGGATCGTTATCATTAACTACTCTAATGATCTTTTGTAATATTTGTTCTTTATGGATCATAAAGCAAATATAATGTTTTATCTCATTGGATAAGCATCTTCCATGCACTCAGCCCCGCTTGGCCATAACGATAAATTGTATGAGTAGTGGCAGATTGCGTGGTAGTTTCCTGTCAAACCGCTACGCAGTTTGAGCGGGATATAAACCTTGATATTTAGCACTTTGCCTGCCATTACTTATATAAAATGTTAGGGTTAGTATTTTATCTTCGGTTAATAATACTCATAAATGATTAGCTCAGGCATTTCATTACTCAACGGATTTTTTACTACTTTCTTTTCTTGAATCAGATTTCCATTGTCATCATATAAATAAGTGATTTCTCTAACAATATTACCATCATTGATAGTTGATTCTTTATCCAATTGTGTCCCAGAATAATCAAATATTATTTTTACTTGCTCTTCATTATTGCAATATCTCTTTTCTTCAATTTTATTATTATTCTCATCATATTTCCACCTGTAATCAAAAATGTCATCGGAGTAAAATAAGTATTCCGTTCTTTTAGTTATGTTACCTCTATCATCGTATTGATATTCATATTTTGTTTGGCTTCCTGTTTCTTCGTAATCTATATTTTCTTCTAATAATCTACCCGAACCATAATTATATGAATGGGTCTCATGTATGTAAAATTCATTTTCAGTGTTTGCCTTTTTTCTGTATTTATTCATTGAATTTAATTGTTCTCCAGAATAATCATACTCATATTTTACAATAATTCTGTAGTCATTATTTTCAAAATCTTCTGAAAAATAGTTTTTTAAAATCACTTGACGATTGTCGTTATACTCAAATGCAAAGTATCTCGCAAGATGTTTGTCCTCTCCTTCAAAATCTGATTCTTTTATTAAGTTACCAGAAGAGTCATATTGATATTCGGTAATTAAAGGAGTGGTAGTCTGCGTTAAAGAATAATAAAGGGTTTTGGATTTTAATAGAGCGTCTGAATTTTTTTGAGGATTTATTAGGTCGTCCTCATTACAACTAAAGAGAAACAGACTAATACAAATAGTCAAAATTATATTTTTCGTGATTTTTAATTTTTATTATAAGGATGTTTGTCTCTTACATAAGGTTGCGTCATTTTTATATTAACCCTAACGGTCCAGTATATGAAAAGTAGGCGATTTCGAAGCTCCATACTTATCAGACCGATAAACCGTTGATTAAATGTTTTGACCTTAAATATACCACCTTCTGCCCAATTTTTTATACTGCACTAGTTACTGTAGCCCCCGTAATCATGCCTGTAAAGTTATATTATTAAACAAGATGTGGGGCGCTGAAGGATTGGAATGCTCTTTTAGTATTTTTGGTTTGTGCGTTGGGTTTGCGCAAATGCTAAAAGAGCTTTTCAGGGCAGTGATGCCGTGAGATGATTTTTCTGCACTTCTCCCCAGTTTTTAAAATCTTGTCCTTATTGTTTCAAATGAATTCCCAACTATTAAAAATATAGGTCCAACTTATAAAAATATATTCTTCCATAACTATTTTTGATATTAATAAATAATAAATTGTCAAACATCTTTAATTAATTAATAATAATGCTATTTAACAATAATTAACTTTTCAGTACCTATAATTTTACCGTCAGCAACTAAAGAATAAGTATATAACCCACTACTAAGTTGCTCTGTATTTAATACTAATTCATTGTTTTCTTTTGCATTAATTTTAATTGTTTTTACTAAAAATCCCTCTGAATTATAAATATTTATTGAAGCTGACCTTGTTTGATTTGGCAATTTAAAATTAATAATAGCCTCTGATGTTGTAGGATTTGGATATGCTTTGAGTGAATAACTATTAGTTAATAATATCTTTTGCTCATCTAATTCATTCTTTAATACATTAATTTGCGTTTGTTGTTCTTTCATCGCTTCAATAAGTAATCCTATTAACTCATGATATGCAACTGCTTTTGTTCCATCCTCCATAGTTCGTACTACTTCTGGAACTACTGTTTCAACCTCTTGGGCAATAACTCCTATATCTTTTCTTTGTGCTTCTTTAGCGATTTGATGAATTAAATTAGAATTCATATTTACAGCACTTGACTTTAAATAATTTTCGTTGATTTCTTCATGATTATCATTGAAATTGAAAGAAACGCCCCTTAAATTCATTACTTTATCTAAAGCATTTTCTATTGTAGTAATATCCCTTTTTTGACTAGAGTCTGAAGTCACTAGTACTCCTTTTGTATAAGCTGTCCCATCACCATAAACATAGAATTTATAAGAACCGTTATTATCAACAACAAAACATCTTGTGTAGTTTCTGTATGTTGATGAGCTTCCATTAACTCTTGCATGAATATTTTCACCATAAGTAGCAAGATAGTAACCTTCTGAGTAAAACGTGCCTTGATTGTAACCTTTTACATATAATTGATTGCTCGTTGAAGTTGATGTACCTATACTGACATTTCCATTACTTTGGATTTTTAATTGTGATAACATTTTGTTAGAGATAAGTAATAATGAAATTAAGAAGATAATATTTATTGTTTTCATATTTTGTAGTTTTAATTAATTATTAATTGGATTTACATATAATGATGCTCCTAATTGTACCTCAAAGCCATAATTAAAATACACATAATCCTTAACATTAAAAATTATATCTGCATTACTAATTATAGCTGAATCTTGATAATAAGGAGTAGTAATCGTATTTGCAATATATACAGTATTTGTATTATAACTATTTAGATATAAATTGCTAGAGTACTGAATATCAAAATCTGAGGTAGAAATAACAGTATTAAAATTTGGAGTATCTTTAATAGTAATTGAAGGACAATTATACATATTACCTGTAGTGCAATTTTTGCATTCGTAGTTAGTATTATACCATTGTTGTGGTGTTTTTTGTGTTGCATTTACTGTTATATGAGTAACAGAACTTGAATTAAAACTAATTTTTGCTTTATCATTATAAAGATATATTGTTGATGAGCCAGACGGTATTATACTATGAGAATATTCGTCATCTTTTATTCCACTTGAAAATGTTATTTCAGTTTGATACGTTGAAAAATCAGTTTTTACATCAATAATTTCAGGATTTCTTTTATAATAATGAAAATAATCTACTTCAAAAATATCACCTGAAGTAGTAGGATAACTTATTTCATTGTAGTCACAATCCGTAGAGCTATGATAATGTTCATATGACCGAACAACACCATCTAAAATAACACGAAGTGGTAAGTAGTCTAATTCATTAACACTAATACTACTCGTAGTAGATGTTGGGCACTGTGTATTATGCCTTGGTAAAGATGCTACATGGTATATAAGTTTATCATCCACATAAAAATCAATATAATTTTGTTGCCAATCCAAACCATATTTATGAAAACCTAATGATTGATCATATCCTAAATTTGAATTTTCTTCACCAACACAACTACACCTATAACCTGGGCAAGTTTGAAAATTGTAATCGTAAGAATATTCATCACAACCGCAACATCCTTTATGAATGTGTGAAACATGATTGTTTGGAAAATTAGAAAGATTTTCAAAAATATCAATTTCTAAATATATCGTTTCATCAGTATGACAAAAATCAGAATACCATAACCAAAAAGATGAGCCAACACTATGTGTTGTGTTTGGTATTTTTGCATTTATTTCATAATATCCATATTGGTATAACTCTTTTGATCTAATTAATCCTGATTCAAGATTAAAGGTCACATCATTCCCATTACAGGCTTTTACAATTGAACTAGCAAGCTTCTTTGTCTTAATTTTCATAACTTTATCACTTGTAAATGCTGAAGTCTCAAAGTAAACATTATTAGAAGAGAAGGATGTTACACAAGTATTATCACTTGAATTATCACTTTCCCATAAACTAGTATTTAAAGTACTATTATTAAAATCATCCGAAAGCGAATTAATTTTAGTCCATCTTGTCGGAGATTTGTTCGGAGTTTGGCATTTAATACTTAAGGCACAAACAACCAAAAAGAAAATTGCAAAAGTTTTTTTCATTTTCATTAGTTTTAAGTTAAACGTATGATTAAATTTTTTAAATATCGAAAATAAATTATAAAAAGAAAAAATAACTCTTTTTAAATGATTTCTTTAATTTAAATTCTTATAATAACACCTCCTTTATTTTGTTTAATAATTGTGTTTACCATAATTAATTTTTTACGTCTATCATAGGTTATTGTAACTATATATTTAATCAAACTTTTTATTAATTTGTTTCAAACTATAAAAGAAAAACATATGTTTAGCGGCGAAGGGATGGCTGTGGGATGCGGTGCTAAACTTATGTTTTTCTTTTATATTTCTTTCATTATTCGATATAAAAATTACGGAGGCTATTGTTCGTTAAAGTACATAGTTCCATTTCTTTTCTTGTTAATGGTTGTTAATTTGTTAATTCATAAGAAAAAGACGTAGTCTCAGGCCAAGCCTAACAAGGGGCTTAAAAGGTCTCTGATAACAAGTTCTAATCCTGTAGATTTTAGTCGATTACAGTCACGCCATACAAATCAGGTGTTATAAATAGGAGTCCGGGCAGATGCTTGAACCAGCCAATAAAATAAGCCGGTGTGATCAGGGAGACAATAACAGGTAGTAAATACTACAAATATAAAAAAGCGGTCTGAGCATAACCGGAATTTAAAATGAGGTTTTAACGTGAGTTCGAAATAAAAAAACTTAAGTATCAATTATTTAAAAAAGCTTTTTAGTGAGTTCTTTGTGTTTTGGTGACTTTGTGGCATTTTTTAATCATACTATTTTAG
>JAFGQO010000102.1 GCA_016935615.1 Bacteroidales bacterium | reverse complement strand
TGTTATCTATAAACACACCATTCTTATATCGGTATAATTAGAATACCAAGCAAAAGAATGATAACGAGTATAGAGAAATTAAACTTCATATCTTAACAATCGAAGCACAAATTTATTGATAAAAATCATATTTCAAAACCAAAGAATAAAAAAAACGTAACGCGTAAATCGCAATCTTCTGTAAATCAGTTGATAATGACAATTAATAATCTTGTTGAATGGCTTCCATTACTTCATCCGTCAATTCAAGGTTATGATATACATTTTGTATGTCATCATTATCTTCAAACTCCTCAATCATCCTGAGCACTTTCCCTGCCTCCTGGGCCGGAAGTGTTTTCGTATCATTGGGAATTCTTTGTAACTGCGCATTTTCAACTTCCACTCCCATCTCATCCAGCTTTTTCTGAACATTCCCGAAATCTTCCATGGCTGTTGTGATGATGAATACATCCTCTTCAATTTCAAAATCTTCAACACCTGCATCAATGATTTCAAGTTGAAATTCTTCCGGATCAAGTTCTCCTTTTTTAATTGTAAAAACTCCTTTCCTGTCAAAAATAAAACTCAGGGATCCGTTGGTTCCGAGGTTCCCGTTTTTTTTATTAAAAATGGCTCTGACAGAGCTTACCGTTCTCTGGTTATTATCCGTCAGACATTCAATAAAAACTGCTACGCCATGAGGAGCATAGCCTTCGAAAGTTACCTCCTGTAAGTTTGCCCCTTCTTTATCGGCTTTACTGATTGCCCGTTCGACATTTTCTTTAGGCATATTTACTCCTTTGGCATTTTGTATAGCCAGGCGAAGACGCGGATTTGCTTCAGGATCAGATCCTCCTTCCTTTACTGCAATAGATATTTCTTTCACAATACGGGAAAATATCTTTCCTTTTTTTGCATCCAGTGCACCTTTTTTCCTTTTAATAGTTGACCATTTACTATGTCCGGACATATATTCTTATTTTTGAGTTCGTTCAATAGGACGCACAAAATTAAATATTTATCATTAACCTGAAAAACGAAAATTTTCAGGTATCTGTGCACATACAGGTTTAATGAAAATGTATACATCACATTAATTTATAACTTTGATTGTTTAGAATGTTTTTTAAATAAAATACATTATGATTTTTTTATATTCATTGATATCCATAACCATTTCGATCCTCCTAATTCGTTGGATCCATGAAAAATAACCCATTATACAGGTTCCTGAAGTTTTCCTTCCTTTCACTGGTAACACTTTCTTTTATTTGGGTTGACACAACCACAAATAACATTGCTAAAATTAACAACGCTTTTGTTGAATACATCGAAAATGTCCACACTCAAAAAATATACATTCATCTTGATAAGGAAAAATATTTTGCAGGAGAAACTATTTGGTTCAAGGCCTATCTTTTCGAAGGTGTTCATCATACTTTTGATACTCTCAGTGATCACCTGTATATAGAGTTGATCAATCCTTTTGAACAGGTGGTTCAAACATTACGCATTAAAATAGAATCCGGAACAGGAAACGGTGAATTCATTTTGCATGATACGATTCCGGAAGGTCTTTACCAAATCAGATCCTATACCAATTGGATGAAAAATTTTAATTCTCAATTCTATTTTGTCAGGAACATCCGGATCATGAATTCTTTGCACAAGTATCTGATAACACCAAAAAAAGCACGTTATAATAAAAAATATATACGGAAACGTGAGAAAAACTTTAAAAATTACCAGGCAGATTTTTTCCCGGAAGGAGGCAATCTCATAGAAAACATAAATTGCAGAATAGGATTTAAAGTCGCTGATTTAAATGGGACAGGCTGTTCCGCAAAAGGTGTTATTAAAAGTAAAAACAGCAAAAAAAATGTTTTCTTTCAAACCGAATTTAACGGACTGGGAGCATTTTATCTTACTCCGCTTGCGGGAGAGAAATATACTGCATATCTTGAGTTGGAGAATGGAACATCACTTAAAATCCCGCTACCTGAAGCTGTGAAGAATACTATCGGACTATGTCTTACTGAAACAGGCGATACCATCAGACTTACAATAAGATCAAATAAACCTCTTTCGAACGATCGTCCGACAAATGAAATGATCATCATTGGACATGTCAGAGGAAAATTATATTATTCTTCATCTGTCAATCTTCTTGATAATGACACGATTCTTGAAATCAACAACCATATTTTCCCTTCCGGAGTTGTACATTTTACTTTGTTTAACAACAGGTTATTTCCAACTGCCGAACGCCTTCATTTCATTAATCATGGAGATTTTATTAATTTCTCGGTAAAAAATATAAGTAAACCCGACAGCATTGAATTGATCATCCATCAAATCAATCCTTCGGATCAGTGTCAGCAATTTTCAGGTTCAGTTTCAGTAGTACTCGATCAAAATAACCAGATCTCGTCACCCGGTGAAAACATCATCACTGAATTGTTACTTACATCAGATCTTCCCGGAAGGATCCAAAATCCATCCAGTTATATTCAGTCCAATGACAAAGTAACCCGAAAACATTGCGATTTGTTAATGCTGACGCATGGATGGAAAAGATTTCTCTGTCAGGATGTTATCGAAAAAAAATTTCCGGAAAAGAACTTTGAATTTGAAGAAGGTATAACAATCAGCGGTACTATTACCAGAGATATTTTTGAATTTCCTATTGAAAATGCAAACGTAAGATTATTTATCCTGGATAAATACAATGATGAATACCTGACATATACGAATAAAAAAGGCTTATTTGTATTCAATGACCTAGCCTATTATGATACTATAAGAGTCAAGATCATTGCCAGGAAGCAAAGAGGAGGTAAAAATCTATTGATCAATATCTATGAATCGCCTGCGGATGATATTACAGAATATTTCGGTACGTATTTTCTGACGACAACTTCCGAACTGGATAAAAAAGCCTACCGAAGAATACAAAATGAGAAATCGAAAAAGCAGATGATAGAGAGGGAAAAAGCACTGGATTCAATCTATTCCAATTCAATCCATGGCAAACCGGATTATGTTTTATGGGGCAATGAAATCCCTTCGGGATACTCTAATTTACTTTCAGCTATTCAGGGCCGGATTCCGGGAGTCTCTGTTGTGGGAAATCACGTTACAATTCGAGGTGTAAATTCAATCTTATCAAGCACAGAACCATTGCTTCTGCTGGATGGTGTTCCCACAGCTTTTGAAACGATTAACTCAATACCGGTAGAAGATGTTGACAGAATTGAAGTATTAAAAGGTCCCAGCACTTCAATTTATGGTTCAAGAGGAGCAAATGGAGTTATCGCTGTGTATACGTTGAAAGGATCTTTTTCGAAACGAGGTGAAATTGCTTTCTCAATATTAGGATATCACACTGCTGAAAAATTTCATTTCCCATCGGATGCTGACCTTGAAAGCAGAATAGAAAACAACCGGATGCCTGTAACAATTTACTGGAATCCAAACCTGACTCTGTCGGATAAAGTTGTTTCAATTAAATTTCCATTGCACAATAACGCTTTTACAAAAACAGTGATCATCGAAGGAGCAGATCAGGATGGAAGGCCCGGATTTGCCTTTTTTAAACTATAATTGAAGCTCCTCGCCGCAAGCTATGGCATGCGGGGCTATGGAGAACCGAGTTTACGAGCTCGGCGGAGCCAACCGAGTTTACGAGCTCGGCGGAGCCAATGCGCTCGCAGGATTCAGCCTGTGAAACTTGAGAGTTCACGAATTTCTTCAAGTGTACTTATTTGAATTTGTTTTTGATCGTCATTTTTTGCTATTTGATTCTGCAGTTCATCATCCACATTGATAAGTATCAGTTCAATTCCAATATTCGCGGCAATGCCGCTCAGAAGTTTAAGTGTTTCAATGGCTCCTGCTTCTATCAGCCGGACACCAATCATATTAATAATGACTTTATTGCAGGATTTCTTTATGGATTGAAGTATAAGCTTACGCAACTTCTCAATATATATAAAATTTAATCTGCGTATATTATACGCTGTGATTATAACAACCTGGTTATAATATTCTACTGAAAACATCTTGATTTTTGGCTACTTTTCGGGAACCAAATATAGCAGGTTTTCATCGAAATTGGTGGCTTGCAGAAATTTCTTTTTAACATGCATCGGTTAATAACCCATCCCGATCAACAGGCAAAGCATATTGTACATTCTATCGATCGGTTACAAACCGATCATCAGTCGAGTAGCTTAAATCCCTTGCCATGAATGTTAATGATTTCAACTGCAGGATCTTCCCTGAGGTATTTTCTTAGTTTGGCAATATAGACATCCATGCTTCTTGCATTAAAATAATTGTCATCGATCCAAATGGATTTTAGTGCAAAATTCCTTTCCAGAACAGAATTTTTATTCAAACACAAAAGCCTTAACAGTTCTGTTTCTTTTGTAGTTAATTTTAGTATCTTCTTATTGAATCTCAATATTTGTTTCTCTGTATCAAAATAATATCTGCCTATGGTAAATTCTTTTTGAGATTTGAATTTTCCATGCTTGCTTGTTCGTCTGAGGATAGCTTCAATTCTATATAACAATTCTTCCATACTAAATGGTTTGGTTATATAATCGTCACAACCTGCCTGAAATCCTTCGAGAATATCCTCTTTTTGTGATTTTGCCGTAAGAAATATAATTGGTATATCAGCATTTGTCATCCTGATTTCTTTCGCCAGAGTATATCCGTCTTTTACAGGCATCATAATGTCGAGTATACAGAGATCATAATTTGTTTTAACAAATTTTTTATAGGCTTCTTCGCCATTAGGAAACCAGTCCGTGTCGTACTTCTTTGCAATCAGATATTCCCTTAACAGGGAACCGAGATTTTCATCATCTTCTGCCAAAAGGATCCTTATTTCATTCATTTTTGTATAGTTTTAAAGGAATACTAACCGTAAAAACTGTTCCTTCTCCCAATTCAGACTCAACAGAAATCGTTCCATGATGTTCTTCAACAATCTTTCTCACATAACTTAAACCAAGTCCAAAACCTTTCACATTATGAACATTACCGGTAGACACCCGATAAAATTTATCAAATATTCTGCGCTGATTGGATTTACTGATTCCTATTCCATTGTCCCGGATTATTATCAGAATGCTTCGATCAATGTTTCGTGTTTCAATAAAGATTTCCGGTTTCTCAGGAGTGTATTTTACTGCATTATCCAGTAAATTCGATAATACATTCGTAATATGTCCGGGATCTGCATAAATCAAATCATTATCCGCATGGAGAGATGGTATAATCATACCTTGTTTCGAGTCAATCTGTATAACAAAATTTGTTATCACTGATTCTATGATTTCGTGCAGGTTCACATCCTCGAATTGTAATTTCAGTTCTCCCTGATCAAATTTTGCCATCTGAAGGACCCTTTCGACCTGATACCCCAGTCTCTTGCTTTCCTCACCAATAACATCAGAAATACGGTTATAATTTTTCTCACTGGCAGGTATTGATGTATCGCTAAGCATTTGCGATGCAAGAGAAATGGTGGAAATCGGTGTTTTTAACTCATGGGTCATATTATTTACAAAATCACTTTTCATCTCTGAAAGTCTTTTTTGTTTTAAGATGACATGAAATGTGAAAGAAAAAGCAATAATGAGAAAGATAGTCAATATAGAAGAAGATACCCCCATAAATCCAAGAGATCGGATGATAAAATTTCTTCTGGCCGGAAAATATACATTCAGATAGTTCGTATTATCAAAGAAATCATCAGGAAATAGCTGTGCGCTATAAAAGCGAGCTTTTTTCGCAGGTTGAAAATTATCCGAGCTCAATACAATGCTATTGTTGAAGTCAGAAACAGCATATTCATATTGAATATCAATATCATGATGTTTGAAAGCTTCCTTCAATGCCTGTTGAATTAATTCCGGTGTTATCCTGTCTTCAATAGTAGGAGAGAAAGCAAACATCCTTGCAATTACCTTATTGATCAAATCCTGTCGTTTACTTATCTGACTTTGCAGGGACGGATCAGAAATGCCTTCGGAAAAGTCATTATCACTATTATCGGTAGTCAAAGAAATATTAGTCTTTATGTTGCCATTGGAAGACGTATGAGAAATCCTGAATTTTTGAGAAACCACTATTCCGCTTCCTGTATCAATATCATAGTGTATCACCGTATCAAAATTAAACTCGTCAACGGGTGTAAAAAAAGTTGTATCTGAATTAACAGGCGAAGTGGCCTCGAAAATTGTATTTAATGTTTCTTTTTGTTCAATAGTAAGAGCCGCTTCTGAGAGCGCTTTCTGCACAAGCTGATCAAAATGTTTTTCCTTGACCTTAAAAGCATTGCTGATCCACAAAGATTGCAGAATGATAAGGCATATGAGTGCAACACTCATAAACACCGATACCGCAACAATTAGTTTCCTGCTCATTATTCAGCAAATATACGCTGCTATCGCTTTTAAAATTAGACCTTTAACATACTTTAACAAACCTTATCAAAACTTAACTAATAGAAGAAGTATTTTTGTTTCAGGAAATCAAATTACTGATCTCACTGAAAAAAAATCAATTCAAAGCAACTTTTATTGAATTTTTTCGTCTAATAGATAGATCAAATGATTTAGATTATTTAAAAAGAAAGTTTAAGTTTAAATAGGTTTCTGATTCTTTTCATAGGTAAAAATGGGTTAGGGTTAATAAAAAAGGAGGTTAAAAACCTCCTTTTTTTATAGCTGTTCCATTGATCCACTCAAAATCTGATCTTACTCAGAGATTTTATTCTGGATGGATCAACGGGTATCAAAGCTGAAATTTCAGGTTGTTCTTTAATTGACAGAATGATAGATTCTAACCCGGAAATATCTGTATCCGATATTATCAGAAATACAAAATCGATTCTTTTTAGTTCAGGGAACAAATAATTTCCTCCATTTCTGTTCAATATAAAGTAATATTTCTCTGTTCCGTGTTCACTCTCATAAAAGAAATTTCGGAAGCCCTGTTTTGAATCTTTGTTCTGAAGAATAATATTATCAGCCAGAGAGAGGTTTATTCCAAGAATCCGGTTTAATACATAACAAATACGTATATCCGATTCACTTGAAGAAATAGAATACAAGCTGATTTTATCCTGTATCACAGAATTGTCAACTTTCAGTAGTTTTTTTTTCACTTTCGATTTAGTCACAACTATAATCCAATCATTTGAATGGCCTGTTTTGCGGCATTCTGTTCTGCTTCTTTCTTTGATTTTCCTATTCCCATTCCAACAATATCATCAAACACCAGCAAATGAGAAATAAAAACAGGCGAATTTTCATTTCCATTCGATTGTTCCTGGCACGCAAAATTAATGTCTTTTTTATTTTTCTGTCCCCATTCAATAATCCGGCTTTTAAAATCCATCTCTGTTTCACTCAGTTTTTCAAGATTGATATGGTGATTTATTACCTTATTAAGAATAAATTTCCTGACTTTTTTGTATCCTTTATCCAGGTAAATTGCACCGATGATCGCCTCAAGCGTATCGCCAAAAAGACCTTTATGATTATCCCTTGAAATGCTTGCAATGATCAGATCACCAATACCCATTTTTAAAGCTACTTTTTTCAAAGAATCGCGATTCACTATTTTTGATCGGAGTTGGGTAAGAAATCCTTCATCCTTATAAGGAAAGCTACTATAAAGATGTTCAGCAACAATAGAATCAAGAATTGCATCACCAAGAAATTCAAGCCGTTCATTATGTATATCATGCTCTTTTGAAAACTTTCCCGATGCGGATTTATGAATAAGAGCAAGTTGATACAACCTGTAATTTCTTGGAGTATACCCCAAAACTTGTTTCAATTGCTTTTTAAACTGTTTTTCAGGGTAAAAAAAATATCCGTTTTTCTTTCGAAAATAACTAAGCAAAGCTATTCAGAATATTTTTTAAAAATAGCAGAAGTATTATGACCTCCAAAACCAAAAGTATTACTAAGTGCAATGTTTACTTCTCTTTTTTGAGCTTTGTTTGGAGTCAAATTCAGTTTTGGATCGATTTCAGGATCCGGATGATTTAAACTTATAGTAGGAGGAACAATGCCGTTTACAATGGCCAAAATACATACAATTGCTTCAATTGCGCCGGCAGCACCCAGCAAATGACCGGTCATTGATTTTGTAGCGCTGATGTTCATTTTATATGCATTGTCACCAAATATTTTTTCTATTGCTTTTGTTTCCGCAATATCTCCCCTTGGAGTTGCTGTACCATGCACATTGATATAGTCCATATCATTGGGAGATAATCCTGCATCTTCAAGTGCAAATTTCATTACATTAGCAGCCCCAAGGCCTTCAGGATGAGGAGCAGTTAAATGATAGGCATCGGCTGTAAGACCTCCTCCAACCAGTTCGCAATATATTTTAGCCCCTCGTTTTTTAGCGTGTTCCAGCTCTTCCAGAATTACAACACCGCCACCTTCACCCATCACAAACCCATCGCGTGTAGCGTCAAAAGGTCGTGAAGCAGTTTTGTATTCATCGTTATTCGTTGAAATAGCCTGCATAGAATTAAATCCGCCAACTCCCGGTTCATTGATTGAAGCCTCGGAACCACCGGTGATAAAAATATCAGCTTTCCCTAAACGTATATAATTAAATGCATCAATGATTGCATTGGTTGAAGTGGCACATGCTGAAACTGTTGCAAAATTTGGTCCGCGAAAGCCGTATTTCATAGAAATCTGGCCAGCTGCAATATCAGAAATGAGTTTTGGAATGAAGAACGGACTAAATCTTGGCGTTCCATCTCCTTCAAAAAAACTTTTGAGCTCCAAAAAAACCGTATTGAATCCTCCAATACCTGAACCAAAAATCACCCCGGCCCTGTCAAGGTTCAATTTTTCAGGATCAATGCCGGAATCTTTTACTGCTTCTGCAGCTGCAATAAGAGCATACTGAGTAAACAGATCCAGTTTTCTGGCCTCCTTGCGGTCGAAATGATCTTCAGGATCGTAGTTTTTAACTTCACAGGCAAATCGTGTCTTGAATTTGCTGGCATCAAAGTGAGTAATCCAGTCTATCCCACTTGTTCCGGCAATCAGTTCTTTCCAATATTCTGAGACATTGTTTCCTAAGGGAGTTATCGCTCCCAATCCGGTAACAACCACCCGATTTAATTCCATACCAAAATGAAGTTAATAAAGAGTAATCTTAAATTACTTTGCGTTTTCTTCAATATATTTGATTGCCTCTGCCACAGAACTGATCTTTTCAGCCTGGTCATCAGGAATTCCAATATTGAATTCTTTTTCAAATTCCATGATTAACTCAACTGTATCCAGTGAGTCTGCACCTAAATCATTTGTGAAACTAGCTTCAGGTGTAACTTCGCTTTCATCAACACCAAGCTTGTCAACGATGATAGCTTTTACTCTAGATGCAATATCAGACATAATAATAGTTTTAAATTATACTTAAGGTTTAAAAATTATTCGTGCAAAGAAAATGTAATAATTAAAAAAAAACAAACAAAAAGATTTATTTATTGGCCTAAAAATAGCTTTTTTTGTCTACAATTCTTTTAAATTGAATTAAAATTATCGCCATTTAATAAACAATGAAATCCTTTCCGAATAATTGGAACAGGCTATGCACAAAAGTTCACACTTGTATATCTCAGCAATCCGGTGCGCAGGTGCGACATATCGGTGAACAAAATAATAAAGGTTTGGATTCCCTGCCAGACAGCAGGTTTTACTGAGCCATTGTATTCAGCAAACCGCAAGCGGTTTCGGGATTCACGACAACAAAAAAAGGGAATTGAAACAGATGAATCGCAAACAATAGAAATCAATATGCTTCACAATATTGTAAGGTTGTGAAATGCTAAAATATGCTATGATATAGTATTGAAAAACAAATGTTTAACCTTATCTTTTGCAAGTGAAAAAAGTAGCAGTTTTTGCTTCAGGCTCAGGTACAAACGCGCAAGCGATCATTGAATACCTTGAAAAAAAATCAGTTGGCAGAGTAACCATTATTTTGTGCAATAAAAAGAATGCATATGTCCTGGAAAGAGTTAAAAAATACTCTATCCCTTCCTATGTCTTCAATAGAGATGAATTTTATTGTACGCTGAACATTCAGAATCTGCTCATTGACAATAAAATTGATTTCATTGTTCTTGCAGGTTTTCTATGGTTGATCCCCAAATACCTGATACATGCTTTCCCAAACCGGATCATCAATATCCACCCTGCTCTTTTGCCTAAATATGGAGGAAAAGGAATGTATGGCATGCATGTTCATGAAGCTGTTATTGATAATAATGAAAAGGAATCAGGAATAACTATACACTATGTGAATGAAAAATATGATGATGGTGATATTATTTTTCAGGCGAAATGCAAAATAGAAAAGAATGAAACTCCGGAAAGCCTTGCAAATAAAATTCATCAACTTGAACACCAATATTTCCCGGTAATTGTTGAAAAAATGCTGCTGAAACCCGACAACCAACAGTTAACTTCCGGACCGGTTCAATAATTTTATTGTTGCGATCTTAATGGAGTCAAATGCAGCAAGATTCTCTTCATGGACAGGTTCAACGGGTGGAGCTTCAACCTTAAGAGGATCTATTGCCTTGCCGTTTTTATAAAACCGAAAATCAAGATGAGGCCCTGTAGAAAGACCTGTTGTGCCTACATAACCAATGACATCACCTTGTTTTACATAGGTTCCCTGCCGGATGCCGGGAGCAAAACCTGAAAGATGCAGATATGCTGTGGTATAAACACTGTTATGCCTGATCTTGATCATATTCCCTGCCCCCTTGTTATAGCCCCGTTGTGCTTTCATGATCCTGCCATCACCAATTGCCAGAACCGGGGTTCCGCCTGGAGCAGCATAATCCACTCCATGGTGAGGTCTTCTGATCTTCAGGATCGGATGAAGACGTGAATTGGAAAACCGGGAACTTATACGGGAAAATCGCAAAGGCGCTTTCAAAAATGCCTTTCTTAAACTTTGACCTTCAATATCATAATAACTTTCAACACTATCCTGAACAAAGGGAATTGCATAAAAATCAATCCCTGTATGCCTGAAATAGGCAGCATGGATACGACCTAAACCAACTGATATGGAATCAACATATTGTTCATCGTATACAACACTGAAAGAATCGGCGGGTTGCAATCCGAAAAAATCAATACTCCAGGCATATATTTCTGACAATTCATTTGCCAATGTCGGATCAATTCCGTTGTCGATCATTGCATTCCAGAGAGAAGTATTGATTTTCCCCTGCACAAATTTAGTCTCCTGCCTGACTTCCTTATGATCAACATCAATGGAAACCGTGTCGCCAAAACAAAAGCGAACATATTCAATCGGCGTATGCTCATACACCAGATACCGCAATGTTCTTATGCTGTCTTTTTCAACAAACACAACATATTTGTTGCCTGCTCTTATTTTCCTCAGATCAAAAGCATCGTGTTCCTTTGAAATTAAGCCGGCAATACTTCCCTCCGGCAGATTGAAGTCAGATAAAATATCCAGAAGCATCTGATTGCGCTTAACAACGTCAAATAGTATTTCAAATGAATCGACAGGAATACCATACAAACGGATCACCTCTTTTTCGGTAAGCATGGTACCGGCCTCAATAATTTCCACCTCTCCCCTGTCCGGAATAAAATGATAGCAATAAAAATAACTCCCGGATGCAATCACAACAATGATAATCACTATTAAAACAAGTCTTCCTCTTTTCATAAATTAACCTACAACTATATTTACAATTTTATTAGGGACAACAATCACTCTCTTAATTTCTTTCCCTTCGATCCATTTCTTTGCTTTCTCATGATCAAGTACTTCCTTTTCAATTTCCTCTTTCGTAGCATTTACCGAAAATGTCTGTTTAAATCTCAGCTTTCCGTTAAATGAAACAGGATATTCGTAACTATCCTGCTGTATGTATTCTTTTTTAACATTTGGCCACGGTTCATAGGCAAGACTTTCGGTTCCCCCATAGATCATCCACAATTCTTCTCCCATATGAGGAGCAAAAGGAGATAATAGCAAGGCAAATGTTCTGGCTGTATCAATATGAACTTTACCCAACTTTATCGCAAGGTTTGTCAGGATCATAAGTTGCGATATGGCCGTATTGAATTTCAGGTTTTCAATATCAGAAGTAATTTTCTCAATACTCTGATGCAGCAATCTCTGCATTTCAGGCACTTCATCACCTTTCACAATGTTATTCCTGTCTGCAAAAAACCGATATGCACGGCACAAAAAATTGAACACACCTTTTACTCCTGTTTCTGTCCAGGGTTTGGTTGCATCAAGAGGGCCCATGAACATCTCGTACAATCTCAGACTGTCAGCGCCGTAATTGGTTATAACATCATCAGGGTTTACTACATTTTTAAGGGTCTTTGACATCTTGGCCACTATCTGTGACAGTTCTTCGTTTGTGCTTTTGTGATAAAATTTACCGTCTTTTTCAATCACTTTGTCTGAAGGTACTTTTGATCCTGTTGTAGTTTCATATGCAAAAGCCAGTATCATTCCCTGATTGAACAGTTTTTTATACGGTTCGTCAGTAGATACCATGCCAAGATCAAATAAGACCTTGTGCCAGAATCGACTGTATAAAAGATGCAAAACTGCATGTTCTGCACCCCCGATATATAGATCGACAGGCATCCAGTATTTTTCTTTTTCAGGTGCCAAAGGAAGATCCGCATTGTCCGGATCGATAAACCGCAGATAATACCAGCATGAACCGGCCCACTGAGGCATTGTGTTCGTTTCTCTTCTGCCTGTCCTCCCCTTATTGTCAGTAACATATAACCAATCCCGTGCATTTGCCAAAGGCGATTCACCGCTTGCTCCGGGTTGGTATTTCTCGAGGTCGGGCAATTCCAGCGGCAACTGATCATCATCAAGAACTGATATTTCACCGTCATCCCAATGGATCACAGGAAAGGGTTCTCCCCAGTATCTTTGTCTGCTAAACAGCCAGTCGCGCAATTTATAATTTACGGCAGCATTCCCGCAACCTCTTTTTGCCAACCAGTCAATCGTTGCTTTTATTCCCTGTTCCTTATTCATCCCATTGATATTAAGCCCTTTATTGTTGGAGGAATTAATATACTCCCCATCTTCTGTCCAGCAGGCATTTGCTGCAAGCACCTTTTTTCTCAACTCAGGTTCAGCAGATCTAGGATCGAGGATACATACTATGGGAATGCCGAACTTCCCGGCAAATTCAAAGTCCCTTGTATCGTGTGCCGGGACAGCCATTATAGCACCTGTACCGTATCCCAACAGGACATAATCTGCAACCCAGACAGGAATTCTGTTCCCGTTTACAGGGTTGATTGCATACCTGCCTGTAAATACTCCTGTTTTTTCCCTGGCAAGATCCGTTCTGTCAAGATCTGATTTCACCGATGCTTTGTGCACATATTCTTTTACTTCTTTTTCTTTTTCAGGAAGGATAATGCGATTGAGGTCCTCGTGTTCGGGAGCCACAACCATATATGTTGCTCCGAACAGAGTATCGGGCCGGGTAGTATATACTTTTAGTATAAGATCAATACTCTCCAATTGAAAATCTACCTCTGCTCCTGTTGATTTGCCGATCCAGTTTTTCTGCATGTCCTTGACCCCCTCCGGCCAGTCAAGATCATCCAGGCCTGAGAGCAGGCGCTCAGCATAATGAGGAATGCGCAACATCCACTGCTTCAGGTTTTTTCTCACCACCTCTTTTGTCCCGCATTTTTCATGCGAGCCATCATTCAGTATTTCCTCGTTCGCACATACTATCTGGCAATATTTACACCACCAGACCTGGGCATCATCATAATAGGCAAGACGTTTTGAATCAATGTATTCATGAACTGCTTTTTCTCCCTTTGATTTGATGTCTTCAGGTATTTTCAGTTCATTGACAGGCCGTCCTTTTTGTTTGGAATGATCGAACCAGGTATTGTATAGTTTTTTAAAGATCCATTGTGTCCATTTGTAATAGTCCGGATCGGTAGTATTGATCTCCCTGTCCCAGTCGTAACTTAATCCGAGCGATTTGATCTGACGGCGAAACGTATCACAGTTTTCTTTTGTAGTAACAGAAGGGTGGGTTCCGGTTTGAATTGCATATTGTTCTGCCGGCAATCCGAATGCATCCCAGCCCATAGGATGGAGCACATTAAAACCTTTCATCCTCTTATACCGGCTTACAATGTCGGTAGCAGTATATCCTTCGGGATGACCGACATGCAATCCGCTTCCCGAGGGATATGGAAACATATCCAGGGCATAAAATTTTTGTTTTGAAGGATTGAAATCAACTTTAAAAGTCTTCTTTTCTTCCCAGTACTTCTGCCATTTCTTTTCAATATCGGTAAAACTATATTCCATGAGATTACGCTCTGCTATTTTCAAAATCACAAAAGTAAGAAAACTTATGTAAATAAATACTTAAGCTTACCCTGAGGACAGGGAATCATTTCTGAAAGAAAAATGTGTATTTTTGCGACACAATCCGGCCTCATAGTTCAATGGATACCTGCCTGCCAGCCACAGGCTGGTAAACCCACCAAAGGCGGGTAAACCGGCAGGCAGGGAATGCAAATTCCGGTTCATA
>JAFGQO010000101.1 GCA_016935615.1 Bacteroidales bacterium | reverse complement strand
TTGGAAGATTTTCATATACCAACTGGTTCGGAAAAGTCGATCCTGTGAGTCATAATTCGATTGTTGATGCACTTGAGAAAACCGGCTTGCATGAGTTCAGTGCAAGGATGATCAGCGAATTATCCGATGGGGAAAGGCAGCGTGCAATGATTGCAATGATTTTGGCTCAGGACCCTGAAATAATGGTGATGGATGAACCGGCCGTCTTTCTGGATATAAAAAACAAATACGAAATTTTTCATTTGATACGTAATCTTAGCCGGAAGAAGAATAAGACTATCATTTTTTCAACTCACGACCTGCATTCAGCAATAAACATGGCAGATAAAGTCTGGCTCATGCTTGATGAAGGTCTTTGTCAGGGAGCACCTGAAGATCTCATGATCAAAGGAGCTTTTAATGATCTCTTCGGTAATACAGGGTTCAGTTACGATCCTCGGTATGAAAAAGATCAGGAAAAAGAGAAGAAGTTAACCGGCATTTATATCGACGGTACTGGAGATTATAAATACTGGACTGAAAAAGCAGTTGCCAGAGCAGGTCTTCATGTGTCTGCAGAAAAAACAGAAATAATAGTTAAAACACCCTCGGAAAAGATAATGAAATGGGTACTGAGGGATGTGACAGGAGAATATGAGTTTGAATCAATTTACGAGATGATCAAATGGATAAGCAGATGAGTCTCTCTTATCTGAAAAATCTTTTATGATTTTCAATAAATGATGGAATATCGTCAATTGAAAGTTTCTTGGCAATGATACTTTTATCTCTGTCAAGTATATATAATACAGGTGTTGACTGAACATTGTAAAAGAAATCAAAATTTGATCTTCTTTCAGGATCCCATCCATTTATCCAGTTCAGGTTATTGTCAGTGATATATTTTTCCCATTTTTCTCTGTCATTGCCGGTACATACCGCAAATACTTCAATCCCTTTTTCCTTTGCTTCATTATAGTATGTTCTGAGCTTTGGAGTTGTCACATTACAGTGTCCACAATCCGGCTCCCAGAAATAAAGAATTATATAGGAAGCCTCCACATCATATAAAGATACAAATATTCCTTTATATGAATCCATTATCAGGTTCTCACCTTTTCTTCCGATCAGACTGGGTCTGATCCTGTCAACTTGTTTTCTGAGGTCCTCTATAAACTCATCGGAAACCCAGTCTGCCTTACCCGGAAGATAAATATCATCTGCCAGCTTCACAAGAACTGCATCATGCCCCATTATTTCACTCTCTTTGAAATGATTGAAAAGGAAAACAGATACATACTGGAACACTTTGTAACTATTTTCACATTTGCTGATAATAATTTCAATTTCTTTATTAATTGAATCAGGAGATTGTATAACTACATTAGTAAAAAAAACCTTTAACTTGGAATGCAGGATCGGTGTTCTGACAAGTTTTTCATCTGTCAGGTCAATATTGTCAAAAAAATGATCTTTGCTATAGTTATAGTTAAGTATCCATCTTAGAGAATCAGGATTCCGACTGCCTGACGGAACGGATGCGGCGGGAATTTCCACAGGCAGCAAAGCCTTTGCAATAACGGCAAGAAGATTCCCATGATTGTCATTTATCACACTCCGCAAATATTCTTTCATCATTTCTTCATGAGATTGACGCTTCTCAGTCAGTATTTTCAATGAATCGCTGTTCTGTTTGTTATTCTGTAAACGATTAATTATTTGTGTGGCTTTTTGTTGAAGACTGATCCATTCTTTCTGATAATCTAAAAATGCAATGTTCTCCTCTGATCCTGAAAATTTCAATGTGCTTAAAAAGTCAGGATATGAGCATGTAATGCTGAAATACTGGTCAGATCCTATCAGGATCTGAAAATAATTCTTGCCAGGCATAACTATCATATAAATTCCTTCAGGTAGATTTTCCTTTCCGGAAAAATATCCATACCCCTTACTGTTAAGTGTAACTGTATCCTTTATGTATTGCTTTTCACCTAAATGATATGCGAGATAAACAGAAGAATCCTGTAAGCCTGATATCGTAAAACTGATTTCATATCCTCTTTCATTAATCTGCCCGCATGATAATAATGATGCTGAAAACAAAAATGTGCAAAGAATGAAAATTCTCCTCATAAGAAAAAGATTTTAAGAAAGCAAAATTAGCTATTGCAATTTCTTTGCCAAAAGATGAAGTTCGGAATTTAATAAAATAAATAGTACTTTTGAAAACCAAACCGATCCAAGCTATTAAGGTATGATTTCGATTCTGATCCCGGTGAATGATTACGATATTGTTGCACTTGTTCATTGTATGAGGGATGGAATTGAAAAGGTGCCTGAATTTGAGGAAATAATAATTGGGGATGATGGCTCATCTGATGAGTTCAGAAAAAAATACAAGACTCTTGAAGGGAACGGTGTAAGAGTTGTTGTATCTGAAAAAAATATTGGAAGAGCAGCTATAAGGAATAAGCTGTTACTTGAAGCAAAAGGTGATTATTTACTATTTATCGATTCAGATACCATGGTGCCCGGGACAGCAGAAGGATACTTACGCAAATGGCTTAAATATCTGTCTTCGGCGAGAGTCATTTGCGGAGGTGTTTTATACAATGAAAGTGCTCCCGGTGACCCTGACAGATTCCTGAGATGGAAATACGGACGAA
>JAFGQO010000100.1 GCA_016935615.1 Bacteroidales bacterium | reverse complement strand
ATGTATATTTATAACTACAGATTAATACCTGTTTATTTTTGTACACTATACTCCGGAATCATTGTACACTTTGCCCGGAATACTCAAATCCAATATCCATCAACTTATTTATGGTGTATTTGGCGGTATTATAGGTGCTTTATTACTACAGCTAATTTTTGGAAGCCCTAATTAACTTTTACTGCTGAATCTATCTACTGCACTAAGTCCAAAACAAGCTGCACATAGACTCGATACTGTATACAGTACTTCAACCTGAACAGGTTTGAAGAATGCTACAACAACTATTACCACCACCATTAATAGTGCTACCAGACCAGCGAACACTTGACTGTATTTATTTTTCAACTCGCTGAAGACTTTCTTCGAAGGTTTTCTTTTTTCAATATTTCTATTAGACCCTTAGCACTTATAGAATTCCAAGGGGTCAACAGAATTCCGCTTTCTTCTGGTTGACCCAATTTGCAAAGGGTTTCGTTAATGATGTTTAACATTTCCTGTAAAAAATACTCTATTTGCTTCATTTCGGTTGTTGTGCCGAAAGTCTTTTTACCTGTAATATAATCTAAGTCAAGGTGTGCTAAATATTTGTTTCTATAATGAAGTTCATTCTTAAAGGCAATTTTCAGATTATCTATTTTCGCTCTGACTTGATTTTCATCTTTACCATTTGCTTTTAGAATCGCAGGTAACATATATAAGGTTAGATTCTTTTTGCCATACCCATCCAGTAACCTTGCAATTAACATATAAAATCTTTCGAAATAAAGGTTTTTTAGGTCCGCAAAGAAATTTGGTAACATTTTCAGTATATCCTGATGTTCTTTGTCATCCTGAAATATTGCGTCAAATTCAAATACACAGTTTTTGAAGTGCATATAAATCATTAATAAATCCTGTAATTTGTTATCCATATACTAAAGCAACTTGATTTTGTAATATACACTATTTTGAAAGTTTGTTTGAAAATTCATTCAGGTTAACAGCAATATTACGTAATACCAATGGTAAATGACCTGTTATTCCCCCAGTTAAACGAAGTTCTTGACCATAACCGTCAACTAAAGAAATGCTTACGCCCTTACAGGGCTCATGTTTGATATTTAACTAAAGACCCAGGGCGATGCCCTGGGCTAATGCTATAATGCCCTTTCAGGGCTCAAATAATAGTAGTATAAGTTTTTGCCCTGAAAGGGCATCAGCAAATAGCACAGGGCGAAGCCCTGTATAAATGCCAACAAATTGAATATAAGCCCTGTAAGGGCGCAAGCAATTTGTCAAATCATTAAGTTGATGGCAATAATTGCAAACTCCACCAAGCTGGGATTTTAGTTATAGGCTTCAGCAATTTTCAGTAGCTGTTCAGAGAACTTATAAATATCATCAATGCTTGTTAATTCCGATTTTGTTTCATTTTTCTTGTCATCAAGAATTCCAATATATTTTTTAACGCCATTCAAATACAGTCTGCATATTAACTTCTTATTATTATCATCAATAATAATGGTGAAGTAGCGTTGCGCATCCCTGAAAAAGATTCTATGACTATCTATCTTCTGTCTTATAATACCCTTAATTATATAGAATGATTCCATTTCATCACCAGTAGTTTCTATGATCTTTTCTTCTTCTACTTCTTTGTTGGCTTCCTGAACTTCCGCTTCTTTTTCTTTATCCAATACCGACTTTATCCGATTTGATACAATTTCACTTGTGAATTGATTCAGTGCTTTTTTAACAATACCCTTAAACTGTTCTATGACATTTGCGGTTGCTCTGCCTGAATATACTTCGCCGATAAAATATTTAGTAAATCCATCAGAAGGTGCTTCAGTCTCTTTTGCTAATATTAATTTTAACTCATTTAAGTACTTCAATTCACTGGCAGTGCTAAAAATTGTATCAGCATTGAAAACCGATTTATGAAACTTTTTAAGTTCAACAATATCTTGTTCTTTGATATTCATTATGTTAATTGCCATAAATGGTTTTTCATCCATTTTGTTAGGCTGTTCCAAATCAGTATAAAACTTGTAATCAAGACCATTGGTAAGAATTCCAAATTTGGCTTCACTTACATGAAAATACCTAAGTAGTTGACCAATTGTATTTCTTTCGAGTTTATCATTGCAGGCTTTGCATTCAATAAGTACAACAGGTTTTCCATTTGCCATAATGGCATAATCAATTCTTTCACCCTTCTTTGTACCAATATCTGTTGTGAATTCTGGAAGTATTTCAGCAGGATTGAAAATATCATATCCAAGTGCTTGTAAAAATGGCAGAATCAACGCTTGTTTTGCTGCCTCTTCTGTCTGTAGTTGTCCTGAGAGTTTGGTTGCTCTTTCGTTTAAGATTTTAAGATGGTCTGCTAAGTCCATAACATCAGTTTTTGGTTAACGCAAATTACAAAAAATATCCTATTATTATTCATGATTCTTTCAAATGAAATATGAGTAAATGGTGTGATCCTTTATATAATGGGGTTTAATAACATGTAAATTGTCTTAAACGCCTATACCTTAGGCAAATTATCAAGTGCAGATTTGGCTGAATTCGGTTGTCGTAAAAAATACTAATTCTTTAGTTACTATGGTAATGTTTGAAGTATTCTCCTTAATCTATTGAATTTCAATAAATAATCCAACAAATGGTTTGAATTCAGTCCCCTCGGGGTCACTATAAGGGACAATTCGCTAAAATTAGTGTCTTGTCCTTTTTTATTTCCCTGCTAAGCAAAGCTAAACTCCGCCGGGTAGTGGAGATATGGACGGCCGAGGTTGGAACCTCGGCCGAACGAGGGTCAGTATGCTCCGAAATTTATGCGCACGGACCTTGGTTAAAGGGGGGCATGCTCCGAAACGGATTGTGAGCCAGTCTTTTAAAAGCCATCGTCCGACACATATTTGTTTAAAACAAAACCTTAGCTTAAATCACTGGGGGGGTCAGTATCTGCCGGAATGGCAGGGTGAAAATTAGAAAAAACACCAGTTTTTTGCCATTTTCGGGGGTCAGCATGCTCCGAAATATCCAGACTTGTTTAGGTTCATGCTATTGAGCACGGAACTTTTAAAAATATAGAGCAAATTGGGTTGATATCAGCAATGTAACATTAAATTCTATTTTAAATACTTAGTCAGTGTTTCATACAATACTTTCTGCTTAACCGGTTTTTCTATATAATCATCACAACCTGCATCCATAATCCGCTTACGATCCGGGTCCAGAACATAGGCTGTTAATGCAATAACAGGTAAATGGGGGTGTTGCTTTTTAATGATTGAAGTGGCTTCAATACCATCCATTTCAGGCATTTTAATATCCATGAGTACCAAGTCCGGTAACACTTCTTCGGAACAGATACTCACTGCCTGATGACCATTTTCAGCCCTTATTGTATTAAGTTTCATCATATCAAGCAATTCATTAATCAACAAGAAATTGTTATGCTCATCTTCAGCTACCAGAATAGTCCAGCCCGGAGAGAGGATGGCAAGGTCGCCTTCTTCTTTCTTTCGAACATTATTTATGATTTGATTAACAGGCTTATAGGGAATGACAAAGGTAAAAACTGAGCCCTTTCCTGGTTCTGATTTAAGCTGTATTTCTCCACCGAGTAATTCAACATAGCCCTTTGATAGGGCAAGTCCTAGTCCGGTTCCCCCATATAAACGGGTAGGGCTGTTGTCGATTTGTCTGAACCTCTCAAACACTATTTCATGCATTTCCGGAGAAATTCCGATGCCGGTATCTTCAACAAAGAATTCCAGTTTCTGATTAACCAGCCGGTAACCAAACCTGACAAATCCCTTATGAGTAAATTTTAGTGCATTTCCAACCAGATTTCCTAGTATCTGCATAAGTTTGACAGGGTCGGTATAAATAATTGCAAGTTCATCGGGCAATGCAGGGTGAAAACTGAAGGTTACTTCAGGTTTAATTGAGCTTATCCGAAACTGTTCATATACATTTGAAAGAAGCTCGTTGATATCAGTTTCCTTTTCGAGAATCTGTTCTTGCCCGGCTTCCAGCGTGGCCAATGCAATTATACCTGAAATTATGGAAAGCAACTGATCATTGCTCATAAGAATGACATTTAGGAATTCCTTTCTTTTTTTAGCTTGTAGCTCAGAATTTCCTATGATGGATGAAAATCCGACTATAGCATTTAACGGGGTCCTGATCTCATGGGAAATATTATGCAGGAAGGCTGTTTTAAGGTTATCACTCTCCTCAGCCTTTTCTTTAGCAATTATAAGTTCATCAAATATTTTCTTCTTTTCTGTAATATCAGATTTTACAGCCAGAAAGTGAGTTATTTTTCCATCCGGAGTTTTTATCGATGTTATGGATGCTTCCTCCCAGTATAATGATCCGTCTTTACGTTTATTATGAAATATGCCCTTCCATTCAGAACCTGAAGAAATCGTATTCCATAAATTCTTGTATTCTGATTTATTTGTATATCCTGATTTTAAAATACGTGAATTCTTTCCCAATACCTCTTGTAATGAATACCCAGTTATTTCGGTAAACTTTGGGTTGACATATTCAATATTTCCTTTAGTGTCTGTTATGACTATGAGTGCAGGGCTTTGTTCAACGGCACGAGAAAGTTTCCGCAATTTATCCATTATAGATTTGCGTTCAGAGATATCCCTTGTAACACCTATAATTCCAACAGGATTGTTATTTTTTTCAGTGATCAGCGATGCTTTTACTTCGGTCCAAATAGTAGTTTTATCTTTTCGGATCATTTCCAACTCTATTGTTTTCTGCAAAACTTGAGTCTCCAAGCTGCTTAAGTTTTCCGAAAGAATTTCGGAAATAACTTTTGCTGCCTTTTGGTATGAAGCTGGTGTTAATACCTCGCTTAGTTTCTGTTTTATTGCTTCTTCGGGTTCGAACCCCCTCAAGACTTTTACAGCAGGGCTAATGTAGGTATAGTTTAAATCCATGTCGAGAACAAAAATAACATCACCTGAATTATCGGCCAGAAGGCGGTATTTTGATTCACTTTCTACAAGAGCTTCCTGTTTTCTTTTTAGTTCACAATGTTGATATGAATTTACGATAACAGATGGGAGCCTGTATAAATATTTTTCACTCTTTGTAAGATAATCATTTGCCCCAAGTTTCAGAGCTTGAACTGCTAATTCTTCATTCCCCTGGCCGGTTACCAAAATTATGGGAATACTTAGTCTGAAGTTCTGTCGAATGGCTTTAATCAGTTCAAGGGCATTCATTCCCGGCAAACGATAATCCATAAGGATTACCTGATATTTAACCTTATTGGTTGTTTCTATTTCTAGTTTAGATAAAGCTTCTTCCCCTGTTGATACAGCATCAATTTGAATATTAGGGGCGTATTGTGCAAGATGACGGATTGTAAAATCAATATCGACAGCGTGGTGCTCTATGTATAGAACATGAATCACATCTGATTTATATAAATCATTCTCCTTAAAATTAGTTATGACTGAACTAATTATATCCGGGAGGTATAATACATACCCTGACCGTTTTACAATATAGTCGTCAGCCCCTGCTTTAAGAGCTGTAACCGCAGCATCTTCATCTCCTGAGCCAGTTAGCATTATAACCGGAAAATTTAATTCCTGCTGCCTGATTTCCGTAAGAAATTTAAGACCATTACCATCAGGCAAATTCACATCAAGTAGAGCAATATCGTATATAGGATTGGTAATAAGAAGCTTCCTTGCTTGGTCCACCGTTGAAGCATGTTCAATAGTGCAATCCGGTACAGACCCTATAAGACTTCTTTTAGTCAAATCGGCATCAGAAGGATTGTCTTCAAGAAGTAAGATTTTCATAGTTCCCAGAGTTTAAATTAATCATGATAGCCTAAAGTGATTTGTTAATTACCCGCCAATACAAATCAATATGACTTGCAACATCGAGAAATTTTTCAAAATCGACCGGTTTAACAATATAAGAATTAGCGCCTGATTGATATGCAGTTTGTAAGTCCGACGATTCTGAAGAAGTAGTCAGGATTACGACAGGTATTGTTTTAAAATCGGGATGAGATTTGATAACCCTAAGGACTTCCAAACCATTAATTTTAGGCATATTCAGGTCAAGCAGAATAACAACTGGCTTTGGATCACCCTGTTCCCATCGTTCTATATATTTCAAAGCTTCTTCACCATCTCTTGCTACCTGCATAGGGTTGGAAAGCTTTTTTGCAGCAAATGCCCGCAGGGTAAGGTCAAGGTCGATGGGGTTATCTTCAACAAGCAAGATCGGGTTGTTTGTATTCTCAGTAAGCATATTATTGGTTTTTAGGAATTTCGAGATAAAAAGTTGAGCCCATACCAGGGGTACTTTCAGCCCATACCCTTCCTTGCATCCTGTGCATTGCTTTACTTACCATTGCCAGGCCAATACCAGTTCCGGGAAAGTCTTCAACTCTTTGCAGGCGCTGGAATATTTCAAAAATCTTTTGATGATATTGCATATCGAAACCAATACCATTGTCATTGACACTTATAATCCACGACAAATCTTTTTCTTCCACTTCAACTTGAATTGATGGTTCAGCTCTGCCTCTGGTAAATTTAAGTGCATTTTCAATGAGATTGCGAAGCGCTATGGTAAGTCCCTTGGGATCGGCAATAAGTTCAACATCTGCTATATTTATAATTATTTTGAAGTTGCCGACCTCCAAATCAGCATTGTATATAGATAAAACAGACTTTACGAAATCTTTGATTTTTATGCGCTCCCTGGTCAATTGACTTCGCTCCAAACGTGAATAGCTCAAAAGGTCATCAATAAGTTGGTTCATTTGAAGGGTAGAGCTTCGAATGGTTTCAATAAAGTATTGAGCCTCTTTGTTCAGGTTTGGTTTGTATAAATCATATAGCAATTTGCTATAGCCATCAATACCACGAAGAGGTGCCTTAAGGTCGTGTGATACAGAATAGGTGAAGGTTTCCAGCTCTTTGTTAACAACCTGAAGCTGCGAAGTGCGTTCATTCACCTTTTTTTCAAGATTCTCAATCAGTTGAACATTTTCAACTGCTTTTGCTGCAGCATCAGCCAAAGAATTTAACAGTTT
>JAFGQO010000099.1 GCA_016935615.1 Bacteroidales bacterium | reverse complement strand
TTAATTATTAATTATTAATTTTTAATTTTCAATTACCCCTCTCTCATCTCCCCAGCTCTACATCGGTTTCGGGAAGTTCAAGCAGGTAATTCTCAAGCAACAGAGCTTTCACCATATAATTGGCACGTAAAAATGTATCAATGGCATGCTCGGGGATCTCTACAATTGGACCGCCTATATTGAAGGAAGTATTGATCAGAACAGGCGGTTGACCTGACACTTCTGAAAACCTGCGCAACAGTCTGGTAAGAAAGGGATAGTATTCCTCCGATACGGTCTGTACCCGTGCCGAATTATCGACATGACAGATGGCAGGGACCAGTTTTTTGGTGTGTTCTTTGCAATGCGCATTGATGGTCATGTATGGAGAATCATCAAAGGGGGCATCAAAATATTCATGCAGGGCTTCCTTAAGCACCAAAGGAGCAACAGGCCTGTACCATTCCCGCCCCTTGATCTCATTCATAAAGTCAAGCATTCCCTGCTTATGCGGTGAAGCCAGAAAACTTCTGCTCCCCAATGCCCTGGGCCCAAATTCAGAACGTCCCTTAAAAAGACAAACAACCTGGTCGTTTCTCAGATACTCCACCAATGCATCAATTTGTGCATTTTCATCATCTATCCTTCTGCTTGTAAAAGGAAGACCCCATGTTTTATTAAACAGGGCCTCTTCAATTTCCAGGTTTGAGTATCTCTTGCCAAGACAGGTATTGTATACCTTTTTTGTATACGGTCGTTTGTTTCCCTTACCGTGGGTATAATACCCCCAGAAAGCAGCCCCAATGGCATTTCCTCCGTCATTCGCCCCCGGCTGAACAAACAGATTTTCGAAAGGTGTTTCCTTCAGTATTCTGTTGCATGCAACAACATTTAACATGGTCCCTCCGGCAACACAAAGGTTTTTGCTGCCTGTAAGCTCATGCGCCAGCCTGGCCATCTTCAGAATATATTCTTCAAGAATATATTGTCCTTCGTAAGCGAAAACAGCATTTTCATAATCCCGCAAAGATGTTTTCCTGTAATTCCACGTAACATGGTTTTTTATATCCCATCCAAAAAGTTTTTCAAATGGAATGTGCAGATCGGCATCGTAAATCTTACCTCTCTGACGCAGGTATTTTACCAACCTATCCATCGGAATGACATAATGATGGTCCTTATGTTCAAAAATATCAGGCAGAACAATAGTATGATCTTTATTGGCTTTGCCAAACAAATTCCTGATCCCGCTCTTTTTTCTGAGATCATCATTAAAGTAATGCGAAGCATATCCCATCAATTTTCCTCCGCTTCGCATAGATTCATCTCTCCCATAATCTCCTTTATCAAATGGACTGAGTTGAAGTATGGCCGAATAGATCGTATAGAGTTCAGGAATGCTGATCTCTCCCCGGCTTAAAAAATCAAGAAATACAGGTTTAATAACAGTCCCTTTGCCATGGTATATAGAATAATTCTCTTTTTGGGAAGCATTGTCTTTCAGCCCTCCGTTAACATCCAGTGACAGAATCGCAGCTTCTTCAAATGAGCTGGGATAAAATGCGGAATAAGCATGCGACAGATGATGCCCGGGGCGTTCAACATTCAGGATCTTTTCATCCGGTATGCCTATCAACTGAATCTGCAAAGCATTAATTGCCGACTCGTATACAGCATTAACGGCCCAGAGTTCCACCTCAGCCGGTTTGATGCCAAGATAATTACAGCAATAATTAACAGATAAATATGGAATAATGGTTCCGTAAGGCGATCTGCCGTCACAATGTTTTACTCCGTTCAGTCTTTCTTCTTCAATTGCCACGACAACCTCACCGTCAACAACTGCCGCACAGGCAGTATCGTGACTCATATTTATTCCGAAATATACTTTAGAATCCATGAAATCAATCCTTGAAATTGTAACCAAAATATACTCCCAAAGGAGTCTCTTCGATTCTTGTTTTTTTTGAAGCCTCAAATATAGCGTAAATTATTTAACGCTGACAATCAACCCATAGTTTGATATCATATTCTTTAGGGATTGCTTCCTTAAATAACCTCAAAATGATTATCTTCAGCCCCAGTTTTAAAAAGAAACACAACTACAAAATCTTCAATAATGAATAAGATTAAGCAAGTGCTCTCGCTGAAAGAAAAAATAGGGTATGGTGTCGGTGATACTGCGTCATGCCTGTATTTCCAAACTTTTCAAATGTTCCTGATGTATTTTTATACGGACACTTTTGGTATATCTGCTGCTACTGTCGGTACCATGTTTCTTGTTACCAGGATATGGGATACTTTCAATGATCCTATAATGGGAATGATCACTGACCGCACCAATACAAAATACGGAAAATTTCGTCCCTGGATTCTGTGGACGATATTACCATATGTCATTACAGGAGTAGTACTGTTCTATACTCCAAATCTTAGTCTTACAGGTAAAATTATTTATGCATATATAACCTATACTCTGGTTACAATGGCTTATACGGCTATAAATATACCTTACGGAGCATTGCTTGGAGTTATGAGTTCAAATCCCGATCAGCGTACCCAGTTATCAAGCTTCCGTTTTCTCGGAGCGTTTACCGGAAATATCATCATACAGGGAACACTGATCTACCTTGTAACCTTTTATGGAAAAGGGAATGACCGGGTTGGATACCCCCTTGCCATGGCAACGTTTGCTCTTGTTGCAGCCGGATTGTGGTTATTTACCTTCTTCTCAACCAAAGAACGGATACTTCCTCCGAAAGATCAGCAAAACAAAGTATGGCAGGACCTTAAAGATCTTACAAAAAACAGGCCATGGCTTGTGCTCTGTATGATGGGTGTTCTTACACTGGTTTGGGTATCCATTCGTAACGGAGCCATGATGTATTATTTTAATTACTATGTTGGTGATGAAGCAAAAGCAGCTCCTTTTATGGTTGTCGGTACAATTTTTAGTTTAGCAGGGGTTGCATCCACAACATTTATTGCACGTTTTCTTAAAGGCAAAAGAAGGGCCTTTATAATCCTTTCTGCCTTAAATGCAGGACTTACTGCAGTATTCTTTATTGCCAAACCCACTGATTTCGGCATCATGTATACTTCACACATCCTTGGATCCTTTGTGGGAGGCCCATTGATGCCCCTGACCTGGTCAATGTTTGCCGATACTGCCGATTATGCCGAATGGAAATTTGGTCGTCGGGCAACCGGCCTGATATTTTCAGCCGGAACATTCAGCCAGAAGATGGGCTGGACTGTCGGTGGAGCTATTGCAGGTTGGGTACTGGCTGCATTTCATTATCAGGCAAATGTTATTCAGACTGAAGAAACACTTATTGGCATCCGTTTAATGATGAGTATTTTTCCGGCTATTGGCAGTCTGCTTGTTGTGTTTGCTTCACTTTTTTATAATCTGAGTGAGAAAAAACTGGAAACCATCGAGCATGAACTGATTGAAAGAAGAAAAAAAACAGGAACTGATTCGTAACAGTAAATACAGTAATAGCTATATAGGAAACGGACATCTTAGCTTAACTTCCGGTGTCCGTTTTTGTTCACAGGCAAAAGTTGTAAGGCAAAAGGCAAAAGTTGTAAGGCAAAAGTTGTAAGGCAAAAGGCAAAAGTTGTAAGGCAAAAGTTGTAAGGCAGAAAGATGAAGTTGTTTGATAAAAAATCATTATTCTTAAATTATATGTTATGATTAACAGCTACAGAGAATTAACTGTATGGCAAAAGTCTATGGAATTGGTTGAACTTATTTATAAAATAGTAGTCTTGTTTCCAAAATATGAAGAACATTGTTTATCTAAGCAAATCAGAAGATGTGTAGTTTCAATTCCTTCCAATATTGCTGAAGGTTATGGCAGAAATTATACTGAGGATTACAAAAGATTTTTGTGCATTGCACGTGGTTCACTTTATGAGTTACAAACTCAAATGCAAATTGCCACACGACTTAAATATATTAATAATACACATATTGCACTAAGTGAAGATTTAGTAATGGAAATAGAAAAAATGCTAAATACACTAATTAAGAAATTGTAATACATATGAGTAATAATTTATTTTTGTCTTCATAAACCAATGAATCTGTTTAATACATTGCTAACTCATGACCCATTACTTATGCCTTATGCCTTATTCTCTTATGCCTTATTCTCTTATGCCTTATACCTTATTCTCTTATGCCTTATTCTCTTATGCCTTATGCCTTATGCCTTATGCCTTATGCCTTATGCCTTTTAACAATATATTTTTAAATTATGCAATACGGATATTTCGACGACAAAAACAAAGAATATGTAATTGAACGACCTGATACTCCCGAATCGTGGAGCAATTACCTGGGATCAACCGAATACGGGGCCATCATTACCAACAATGCCGGGGGGTATAGTTTTTACAATTCGGCTGCCGACGGACGCTTTTTGCGTCTGAGACCTAATACAATCCCTATGGATCAACCGGGGAGATACATCTATCTGCACGACAGGGATTCAAAAGATTACTGGTCAACCTCATGGCAGCCTGTGGGGAAACCCCTGGACAAATACAAAACCGTTTGCAGGCATGGTACGGCTTACACTATTATCTCGTCGGCATACAATAATATACTTACTGAGACCTGTTACTTTGTGCCCCTAGGAGATAGGTTCGAATGCTGGAACCTGAAAGTAAAAAGCACGGACAACAAAAAAAGGCGTCTCCGGCTGTTTACTTACGCAGAATATACGGGACACTGGAATCTCTGGATGGACATTGTAAACCTGCAATATACACAATACATTATGGCCATGAAAGTGGTGGATAATATCATTGACCATGGTACCAATGTGAACCAGCCATTCAACCCTGATGATCCGGAGGAAGGCGGGCAGGGACGTCACAGCTTTCTGGGTATTGCAGGAGCAGAGATTTCAGGCTATGATACCGACCGGAGAAAATTCATTGGTCCTTATCGCTCCTACCATAATCCGCTTGTGGTTGAACAGGGAGAATGCACAAATTCCATTGCCACAAGCGACAACGGGTGTGGTACATTACAAGTGGACATTGAACTGGATCCCGGAGAAGAAAAGGAACTCACGGTTGTAATGGGGCTTGGTACAGCAGAAGAACATGGCAAAAAAGCCGTAAAAGAATACAGCAAAGCGGAGAAAGCTCATGAAGAATTTGTGAAACTCAGGAATCACTGGCACAATCGCCTGCAGGGTATGAGTGTTGAAACGCCCGACGAAGAGCTCAACAGCATGCTCAATATGTGGAGCCCTTACAATTGTCTGATTACCTATGCCTGGTCAAGGGCAGCCAGCCTGGTTTATAACGGAGAGAGGAACGGACTTGGCTATCGCGATACCGTTCAGGATATCCTTGGCGTCCTGCACTCTATACCGGAAGAAGCCATAAAGCGGCTGGAGCTTATGATCACCGGCCAGGTATCAACAGGTGGAGCTATGCCGGTTGTCAGACCTTTTTCTCATAAACCCGGTAAAGAACCTGCCCCTGCCGAAGAAGAGTATCGTTCCGACGACTGCCTGTGGCTATTCAATACGATACCTGCTTATGTCAAAGAAACAGGAGACATCTCATTTTATGAAAAAGTGCTTTCTTATGCAGACAAAGGTGAAGACACTGTTCTTGGACATCTGAGAAGAGCCATAGAATTTAACCTTGAGCGATCAGGAAATCATAACCTGCCCTGTGGTTTGTTTGCCGACTGGAACGATTGTCTTATGCTTGGACATGACGGGGAATCTGTCTTTGTCACTTTCCAGTTACGATATGCCCTAAGCACCTACATTGAGATATGCGATCTTTTGAACAAACAGAACGAAGCGGAGTGGGCTTTATCATACCTTGAAAAACTGGATGAAAATATCGAACATTATGCATGGGACGGGGACTGGTATCTTCGCGCTTATCGATGGGATGGGATGAAATTCGGATCAAAAGATTGTGACGAAGGGAAGATCTGGTTAAATCCTCAAACGTGGTCGGTGTTAAGCGGACATGCAAAAGGGGAAAAAGCATTGAGAGTCTTAAGGCAGGTAAAGGAAAAACTGTTTACCGATTATGGCATTATGGTATGTGATCCGCCTTATGTAAAAACAGATCTGGGGGTAATAAAAGCCCCGTTGTTCAATGCGGGAACCAAAGAAAACGGAGGGATATTCTGTCATACCCAGGGATGGGCAGTAATGGCAGAAGCCATGCAGGGAAACGGCACACAGGCTTACGCTTATTTCAGGGCATTCATGCCTGCGGCATACAATACAAAAGCAGAAATACGACAGATTGAACCCTATGTATATTGTCAGTCGACACACAGCAAATACAGTCCGCGCTTTGGAAATTCACGCCTCCCCTGGCTTAGCGGTGCCGCAACATGGGCATTTTATTCTGCATCACAATACATCATGGGTATCCGGCCGGAATACCATGGAATAACCATTGATCCCTGTATACCGGCAAACTGGAAAAAACTGAAAATAACCAGGAGATTCAGAGGAAAGATGCTGAATATTACAATTCAAAATCCTCATAAAAAAGAAAAAGGAATTGCCAGATTGCAGGTGAACGGAACTTTTATTGAAGGCAATTGTATACCGGTCGGGATACTGAAAGAGAATAATGCAGTTGAAGCGATCATGGAATAAAAAAAAAGACATCAATAAAAGAGTATTTACCAAAAAATCCTGCTAAATAATAAAATTTCGTTTTGTTCTATTCATCCAAATGATTAGTATTGTAGTTGTAATTTTTGAAATTGATTTATCACAAAGAGTACTATACTGATAAACCCTGTCTCTCTTGCCTGATGGATCGCTTCAAAACGCACTACAGTTGAAAACAGATCCAATGAAGAAATCATCCGTTCCCACTTCTCAAAAAGTTGTATGGGGTCTTGGCGGCTTTGCCGAAAACCTTTCAAACAACACAATACTTAGTCTTGCCTACCTGATCTTCGGTGTAGGTATGGGTATTAATCCGCTTTACATAGGAATTGCATTATCTGCTTCACGCATACTGGATGCCCTTACCGATCCTATTATGGGAAACATCACCGACAATACGGTTTCCCGCTGGGGAAGAAGAAGACCCTATATTTTTGGCGGAGCAATTTTCATGGCTTTGCTGTTTATCTCTATTTGGTATACGCCAAGGGATGGCAGTGAGATCTTTCAGGCTGTTTACCTGATCGCTACCTGTTCTCTTTTCTACCTGGCTTTTACCGTATGGGTCATCCCGTTCAGCGGTTTAGGACTTGAAATGGTTACGGATTATGATGAACGTACCCGCCTCATGACACTTCGGGTGATCCCATCCTACATAGTTGGTATTCTGATTGCCTCACTATATGCCATAACCCTGAAAAGTGAATGGTGGGGAGGTGATGAAGTAGTCGGTGCAAGGTATGTAGGTACAATTATCGGGATCTTGATCCTGATAACCGGTATTTTGCCTGCCATTTATTGCCGCGAAAGGTATGCACAGAAAAAACAGGAAAAGATCAAACTTCTTCCCGCCATCATTTTTACTTTAAAGGATAAAGCCTTCCTGATGCTGGTAGGCTCTGTATTCTTTGTGTTTGTTGCCTTATTTTATATGATCCCTCTGTTGACATACATTAACCTCTACCATGTATGTGAAGGAAATAAAATACTGACCGGAAAACTTGGTGTTATTACAGGCCCAACACAGGCTGTCGGGCAGATTCTTGCAACTGCAGCAATAGGCTTTTTTGCAAAATACTTTGATAAGAAACATGTATTGATCACAGGTCTGATCATAGGTATTGTTGGATATTTGATCAGCTGGTTCCTGTTTACTCCAGGCAATCCATACCTGGCGATCATCCCTCCTGTTGTCATTAATATCGGCCTCTGTGCGTGCTGGGTATTGAACGGTTCTTTCAGTGCTGACATTTGCGATTACGATGAATTAAAAACAGGAAGACGAAGAGAAGGAATGTATTCTGCAGTATTTGGATTTCTTAATAAAGCCGCTATTGCCCTGGTGATGATCATGAGCGGATGGGTATTGGCAAAACTCGGGTTTGAAGGAACGGATCAGCAGCCCTCAACAGAACAATTATTTACTTTGCGCTGGACCTATATCGCGATACCGACAATCTCCATGTTAGCCGCTATTCTCTGCATGTGGAAGTATCCCTTAACGAAGAAGAAAGTTATTGAGATACAGGCAGAACTGGGTATCAGAAAAAGCAAAGCCGGTACAGAATAACTAATAGTATCATGCAATACGGATATTTCGATGATGAACACAAAGAATATGTTATAACCCGGCCTGATACGCCACGCTCCTGGAGCAATTACCTCGGATCAACACAATACGGAGCCATTATTACAAACAATGCCGGCGGATACAGCTTTTTCCATTCTTCGGCCCAGGGAAGATTTCTGAGGTTAAGGTTCAATGCCATACCCATGGACCAGCCTGGAAGATATATCTATTTTCATGACAGGGAAAGTAAGGATTTTTGGTCCGCATCCTGGCAACCCGTAGGAAAATCACTGCAAAAATACAAATCGGAATGTCGTCATGGTTCTGCTTATACGATCATCAAATCGGAGTATTCCGGTATTGCGTCCGAAACATTATTTTTTGTGCCTCTGGGCAAAAATTATGAATGCTGGCATGTAAAAGTTACAAATCAAAGTAACAAAAAAAGATCACTCCGTGCCTTTACCTATGTTGAGTTTGCCAGCAACTGGAATGCATGGGATGATATGAACAATTTACAATATGCTCAATATATAATTAAAACAAGCTTTGTTGACGGCATCATTGATCATGGCTCCAATGTTTTTATTCCGCCACAGCCGGAAAACTTTGAGGAAAAAGACCAGGGAAGACATTCGTTCATCGGCATTGCAGGAGCAAAAGTTACAGGGTATGATACCGATCGTGAAAAATTTCTGGGCTCCTATCGCAGCTATGCAAATCCGATCGCAGTAGAAAAAGGACAATGTGGTAACTCATTGGCTGAAGGAGATAACGGATGCGGAAGTCTGCAGGCAGATATTGAACTGGATCCGGGAGAGACCAAAGAGTTTACAATTGTATTAGGAATTGGTGAAGCCGGAAACGAAGGAAAGGAAGCAGTAGATACCTATCGGAACAAAAAGACCGTTCAAATTGCCTTTACTGAATTAAAGAACTACTGGCATATGCGTATTGAAGGTCTTTCTGCACACACCCCCGACCCTGATTTCAACAGCATGATCAACATGTGGAATCCTTTCAACAACCTGATAACCTACGCATGGTCAAGAGCTGCCAGCCTGATTTACAGCGGCGAACGCGATGGTCTGGGTTACCGGGATACCGTTCAGGATATGATCGGAGTGTTGCACAACATACCGGAAGAAGCAGGGGAAAGACTTGAATTGATGATTACCGGACAGGCTTCAACAGGAGGAGCCATGCCCGTGGTAAAACCTTTTGCTCATAAGCCCGGAAAAGAAAAACCTCCCGAAGAAACAGAATACCGGTCCGACGATTGCCTCTGGCTGTTTAATACTGTTCCGGCTTATGTTAAAGAAACCGGGACCCTTGATTTTTATAAAAAGGTACTTCCCTACGCCGATCATGGAGAAGACAGTGTTATTGGTCATTTGCGCCGCGCCATTGAATTCAACCTGGAACGTTCGGGAAATCATGATCTGCCCTGCGGACTGGCTGCCGACTGGAACGATTGCCTGCAACTGGGACAGAAAGGAGAAACTGTTTTTGTGGCCTTACAGCTTCGTTACGCATTAAAAACGTATATTGAGATCAACGAAGTCCTTAAAATTCAGGATGAAGTTGATTGGGCAATGACCCACCTCAAAAAGCTTGATCAAAGCATTGAAAAATATGCCTGGGATGGTGACTGGTATCTCAGAGCCTACAGGCACGACGGACTGAAATTCGGATCCGGAGAAAATAAGGAAGGCAGTATCTTTCTGAATCCCCAAAGCTGGGCAGTATTAAGTGAACATGCTACAGAAGACCGCGCGCATCAGGTAATGGACCAGGTAGACAAATACCTGACCACAGAGTATGGCATTGCACTGCTTGATCCGCCTTATGAAAAAACAGACCATTCGGTAGTAAAGGCTCCGCTTTTTAACAAGGGAATGAAAGAAAATGCTGCCATATTCTGTCATACCCAGGGTTGGGCAGTTATGGCACAGGCTATGTTAGGCAATGGAAATAAGGCATATGGGTATTACAGGTCTTACCTGCCCTCTGCGTACAACACAAAAGCAGAAATTCGGGAAACGGAGCCTTATGTATATGCCCAGACTACCAACAGCAAGTACAACATGCGGTTCGGAGCATCACGAAATCCCTGGTTAAGCGGCACTGCTACCTGGGCATATTATGCTGCCGCACAGTATATTCTCGGGATTCGACCCGATTATGACGGACTGATCATCGACCCGTGCATTCCTTCCCACTGGAAAAGTTTTACTGCTGAGCGTATTTTTCGCGGGAAGAAAATAATCCTTGTTGTTGACAATCCGGATAATCTTCAAAAAGGCGTTAAGAGCCTGGAAATTAACGGAGCACTTCTCCAGGGTAACAAAATCTCAACAGATATGCTGAAAGAGAATAATCAGGTGAAAGTAATTATAGGCTAGAAAATGAAGGATCTATTTTCCCAGGAATAGCATTTTTAAAGTCCTGTTGTACCGTCCGGTTGTTAACTGGCAAACATACAAACCGGGAGAAACAACATTTCCGCCATTGTCTCTGCCATCCCAGTCTATGCTGTAATCACCCGGACCCTGGTTTTGGTCCACGAGACTCTTGATACATTTTCCAAGAGGATCAAGGATCTCAATGGTTAAATGACAACCCTTTTCAAGATTATACCGGATCTTTGTAAAAGAGCGGAACGGATTAGGCACATTTGTGAGTTGAAGTGAAGATTCGTATGATCTTTTCACAACCGGGTAATCCGGGCTGAGACCATCATGCCAATACATCCTTCTTATAAACAGTCCCCCTTGCAAAACACCGCAATGGCTAATATACCAGTTCCCATACGATTCCGGTATAATTTCCGGCGCATGGGCATCAATGTGACCAACATAATCAGCATTGATCCATTGATTCCATTCTGCTGAGCGGTATACATCGGTCCCGACATATCCGGGATGTTCCCAGTTTGGAAGCTCCTCTGTCGGATAATCGTAAGGTCTGGGACCAACAAACAGATAGTAATAAGTTCCCCTGTTGACCACAAAGGGTGATTCTGTGTTTCCGTAAGTACTGCCTTTATGATAATCTGTATAGGCTATATTCCTGGTGCTCCAGTTGTAAAGATCTTCGCTTGTACGATAAGCAACTATATGATATCCTCCGGACGGATTGCTGGTAGCTGTATAATACATAACCCAGCATTGCTCCTCTTCTACCCACAGGACCATCGGATCACGTCCCTGTATACCATCCTGAAAAAGCACCTGATAATCAGACCAGGTTACAAGATCGGGAGATGTTCTGAGACAAATTTCATAACTGTTTAATTCTCCCCCTCCGCAATAAAACATATAATAGGTATTCTCATGATAAATTATATGAGGTGCCCAGAGCACATCACCCTCTCCCAAAGATTCATAAAACGGAGGGTCCATTTCGGCCCAGGGTATATTATTAAGTGTTGCAGAACCCGCGTGACCAAAATAATTAACAACGGTCGGGTCACCGGAATAAGGATCAGGATACACTATTCCGAACATATGCCAGTAATTGTCTTCATCACGAATAAAACAATGATCGTTCACATGCCAGACAGGATTTGGCAGATAATTTGGTTCCGTATCATATTCCTCAAAGGAGAACAATGGAAAATCCTCATCAATAAAAGGATATTCCCCTGCCCAAAATAAGCCCGCCTGCAACTGCCAGTTATGAAACAATACTTCATCCTTACCCATGTAGAATACTTCAAGCCGGCCGTCCTCATTCAGGGATGCCGTCATTCCGTATGCTTCCCATCCAAATTGTTCACCTGCTCCCCATCCGTTATTAACAGCTGTCTGCCAATTATGATACAGTAAATCATTCGTTGAAATATAGATCACTTCAATCCTTCCGTCATGATTTTCAGCAGCAATTACCTGTTTTACTCCGGTCGCAAAAACCTGATGATCGGACCAGCTACTATTTATCGCAACCTGGTATTTATGTCGTAATACATTTGATTCATCAACAAAAAACACTTCCATTCTTCCATCCTCATTCTGAACAACAAACAGATCCAATGAAGCAACTGAAAAATAATTTGCATCAGACCATGTTCCACCCGGAGACAATTGGTATTTATGGTTAAGTGTATTATCTGAAAGGGTGTAGAACAATTCCAATCGTCCATCTTCATTCTTTCCTGCTGCCACCAGTTTTGCATAAGGTGCCATCTCCACATCTCCCGACCATAAATCGTCTGATATCTGGTAACGCCTCATGAGTCTGTTCCCAGTAGTAATATAAAAAAGATTTATGCTTTCATCATGATCAAGGATCATATCGAATGTTAGCACATTTTCAGCAACTATAACACCGCTTGTCCACTCATACGAAGGAAGTTCCTGGTAACTGCACCACAGAGCATTATCAGAGCCGGCGTAAAAAACCCGCAAACAGTCATCGGCGTCTTTAATAAGCTTCACACTTTTCACTGAACCAGTGATAAATTCACTCTCGGTCCACTCTCCCCCGGGCGAATTCTGTTTTTTATGATACAGGTTATACAAAGGATCAATATAAAAAAGTTCAATACAACCTGCTTCATTTCTTTCGGCTGTCATTTTCGGACTTTCTGAAAATCCGGGTGAAAAACATATTGCCAGCCAGACGATAATGATCAACCTTTTTAAAACCATGATATTTATTTTTGTAAATTCTGCACTTTTGGCTTTATTCGGCATCTCAAGATAATAAGAATATTTTACAAAAAGATAAACGCATCCCCTTTTCCTCCGATAGACAATTTTTGCAGAAATATTGGATGAAAAAAGGAAGAATCAGACCTTACCAATATAGCTCACTACGTGTCAAAAAAGAACAAAACAATTTATATATCAATTAAGGGAAACATAGTAAAAGAGTGTATATTGATCAAGCATAATCAGGTAAGAGTGATTATGGGTTAGACAATTGCGTTTGTAAAACTAAAAGGCGGCTCATGGGGCCGCCTTTTGCATTTTGAAAACCTGCGTCGGATGACAATCCATGTTCCTATTCCTTCTGTTTTTTGGAGAATAATAAAAAATCATTCAGAACGATTTCGGTAGTATACCTTGTTTGTCCTTCTTTTTCGTATTGACGGTAAACCAACTTCCCTTCCAATGCGACTTCGGTTCCTTTTTTCAGGAATTTTTCTGTAATTTCTGCGAGTTTGCCCCATGCAATTACATTGTGCCACTGGGTGTCTTTAACACGTTCGCCCTTGTTATTCAGATAGCTTTGTGAAGTGGCTACTGAAAATTTGGCAAGCTTGCGATCATTTTCAAAGCTCATTACTTCCGGGTCCATCCCCAGGTTTCCGATTAACTGTACTCTGTTCCTTAAATCTTTCATGGTATAAAATTTTAATTAAACATGTATAAAACTGATGAAACAAAGTAATGACCGCTCAAAATATTTATTCGTATATTACACGTTTGTATACGATTGTTTTCCGTTTGTACTCGTTTGTACACGGATAAATGTTATATTTACAACAAATTAGCAAGAAGGCGTTATGGACAAAAAAAGGACATGCCCAATATGTGGCGACCCGATTGTTGGAAGAATAGACAAAAAATTCTGCTCTGACCAGTGCAGAACAGAATACAATAACAGGCACAACCGGTTTTCGAATAATTATATTCGGCAGGTTAACAGGATACTGAGAAAAAACCGCCGGATAATGGAAGAGCTGAATCCTTTTGGCAAGACAAAAGTGCCGAAAAAGAAACTTGTGGATAAGGGATTCAATTTCAATTATTTTACCAGTATTTATCGAACCAAAACAGGAAATACTTACTACTTCTGTTATGAACAGGGCTATCTGCCGCTGGAGGATGATTTTTATGCCCTGGTAAAAAATGAGAAATAGATCCAAGCAAAATTAACTCTATAATGATGAAAACAACACAAGCATGGAAAATACTATTCGCAGCCCTTATTCTTCTTGCTGCCACCTGCGATCCGAAAGTGAAATTTGAAAATCCGCAGCCAAATGGCAAAAAAAACCTGGATGTCCTGCCTGCCGGTCTTCAGGGCAAATACCTGGAACTGGCCGATAGTTCGATCCTTACCATAGATTCAAAGACAATCGTTAACGAAGTACTTAAAATTGCCAGGCTGACCAAACAACAATTGTGGACAGAAATAGATACTGTTTTTGAAATAGACACCATAGTTACCGTTGCCGGAAATATGACCGTTGAATTTGATTTTTACGGCGACTCGGTGCAACTAACGACACACGATGTGGATACGCTTTTTAACCTTATGGATAAAGATGTTTTACGAAAATTCAAAGGCATTCACTTTCTCAATACTCCTTTGAAAAATGAACTGTGGAAGGTTCAGATCATGAGGATCAAAGGAGATTCACTGATGCTGACCAGCCTTGTCCCACTCGCCGAGGTTGATTCCATCATTTCCCTGACACCCGTCATTACAATCCGGGATACCTCAGAAGATAAAGTAGAGGAATACAGGCTCAATCCCTCAATAGCACAGCTAAAGAAAATACTGGCACGAAAAGAAATGGAATTCGGATATGTTAAACAATAAATTTCAACGTTTATGAATCGTCAGGCAAATTGCATTTGCCGGTATAATAACATACTTATAAAACCAATTATCCTTATCCTGATCCTGAATTTATATTTGTTGAATGTCAGGTGCAGTTCAGTGGAAAAAGAGTCCCTTTCTGTTACCTATGTAGCCAATTGCGGATTCCTGATCGAATCAGGCACAAAAAAAATTCTTGTTGACGCATTGTTTAAAGAAGGATACAATCGCTATGAGATACCGGATTCAGGAACAAGGATTTTGCTGACATCGAATAAAGAACCATTCAACAACATTGATCTGATCTTAATCACTCATTCCCATGCAGATCATTTTGATCCGGAAATGGTCATTCGTTGTATGGTCAATAATCCGGATGCAAAACTTCTATGTCCCGAACAGGTCCTGGATATCATAGGCAAAGATCCGGCAGGTTATGAAAAGATCAGATCAAGGATCACAGAATGTACTCCGGATACCTTCACAACGGAAAAAATTGAAATTGACGGAATTGAAGTAACGGCCTGCAGATTAGCACACGGATACCAGAACAAAAGCGATATACAGAATATTGCATATCTGATACGAATAAACAAAATAAAGGTATTTCATACGGGAGATGCCGATCCGTTGCAGATCAATAAATTAACAGGAATTGATCTGTCTGAGGAACATATAAACATCGGACTGATCAATAGCGAATTCGGCCAAATAAAGAATGCTGAAATTACCAACAGGTATATTCATGCCGCACACAATATCATTATGCATCTTCCGGGAGATATTGCCATGACCTGGATGGAACCCCTGAAAGAACAACCTGGTTTATTCTCCGATCCTTTTGTCTTCACAAAATCACTGGAGAAGAAGGTGTATTGCTTCGATACTGAATAATATACTTACAGTAAATCCCTGATTACTCTACGAATTATTATTACTTTTTTAGTCTTTTTCAAATTACATGAAATAATGAATACTTTAGAGGTCAATTTGCATACCTCATTTTTTGCTTGTATTTTGCATAGTATGGATGCGATGAAGTATACTATTTCAGAGGACAATCGATCCGGGATTTGTATACAAAGAGAAATAATTCATCATGGCAAATGTATTGCTGACAGAAAAATGCGTGAGATCATGCCCCTATTGTTTTGCCAAGGAACATATGGATAGCTCTGCATTGCCGCAGTTAAGCTGGGACAACTTAATGTACATTGCCGATTTTCTGGAAATATCCGGCGAAAGGAAAATTTCGCTTCTGGGTGGTGAACCAACACTGCATCCCCAATTTGTCGATTTCACCACCTATCTGATTGAGAGAAATTTTCATGTACATGTTTTCACCAGTGGAATTATGTCAAATGAAAGACTATTGGAATCTCAGAAATACCTGGCTCATTTTACAACGGAAAAACTGAGTTTTACATGCAATCTGAATCATCCGGATATCAGTACTCAGAGTGAATCGGAAAAAATCAATAAATTTTTATTTGCCTTCGGCCATTTAACTACCCTTGGATTCAATATCTATCAGGCGAATTTTGATTTTGAATTTCTTATACAGGTCATAAACAAGTTTAACCTGGAACGCCATATAAGAATTGGATTGGCACATCCCATTCCGGGAGAGGTGAACAAATATATACCGGTTGAAGGCCTGAAAAAAATGGCCAAAAGATTTGCAGGCTATTTTGACCTTTTTGAACGATTTAATATTTCACCGGGATTTGACTGTGGCATGCCTATGTGCATTTTCACCGAAAAAGAATTGGGCAGATTATTCAAATTAAACAAAGGGATACTGAAATTCGGTTGCGGTCCGGCAATAGATATCGGGCCTGATATGATGGTGTGGTCCTGTTTCCCATTATCCAACATGCACAAAAGATCGTTGTATGAGTTCAATTCTTTGCAGGAGGTGAATCGTTTTTATAAAGATCTTCATGCTAAGATCAGAAATGAGATCGGTGGGATTTATTCAGATTGTGATGCTTGTAAATATCGTCTCAATGAAGTGTGTATGGGAGGTTGCATTGCTCACATCCTGAACCGTCTCTACAATGAAGCACCGGTGAGAATAAAAGAAATATACTCATGACAGATCATATTCTTGTTTGTCCTTTTAATAAAAAACTTTTGGATAAAATAAAGCACAATGCTATTATTATTCGTACACGCGATTTTAAAGATTTACACCATATACATAGGGAAGTTAATAAATCCAACGCCCTGCATGCCATTAAAATTCAAACCGAAACACCTTTAGCGACCATATCTTTTCAGGAAAGCTGGTTGCATTTGCCTTTGGTCATCTACTCACCTGAATTCGGCGATTACAAAGACTTTTCACGCCAATTGGATCTTATCAGAAAATTAAATATCAGGATATTCCTGTCATCTCAACATGAGTTTAACTTCACGGGGTTGCGTATCCTGTCGTCACTCAATATCAGTTGCGGACTTTTTTTCAATGAAGAACCACCCAACTGGGATTTACTGAATGATTTAATGCATTACGATATTTACGGCAGAACAAGACATGCTCCTATTGAACCATTTCATTGGTTGGCCTCTCATTATGAACCTGCCGGATACACCGATTATAACTCTGTATATTTTAATAATCCGTTAAAATACTTTCATATAAACGAAAAAGAGCAAATCGCTCTGACAGAAACAGATTTGTTGAACAACAATTATATTGATGAAGGCATCAAAACATTGGATACGATAGAAAAGAACAAAAAATACATAGATTTTCTCAACCGGAGGTACGAAATTATGCTTCAAATGAATGAATGTGCCTTTTGCCCGGCTTTTCGCATTTGTTTGGCGAAATTTCAGAACCTCACTGATAAAAAGAATACCTGCAAAAGTTTCTTTTCAGATTTTATGGATGCAGCAGATTATTATTTTTCAAAAAGAAATACTATAAGAAACCAATTATGGCAGTTGTAATTTTTAAGGCAATAGAAAAATGCAATTCAAACTGTATTTATTGCGATGTAATAAAAAAGCATCGGGATGAAATTATGAATTACGATTTGCTAAAGCTGATATTTATCAGAATGAATGATTATTTAATTGAAAATCCCGATGAAAATATAACGTTTACCTGGCACGGTGGAGAAGTATGCTTATTAGGCCCGGAGTATTTTAAGGTTGCTTTGAAATTACAGAATGGATATTGCGGAAAAACAAAATCAAGAATTAAACATCTGGTCCAGTCAAATCTGACTTTGATGAACCAGGAAATTCTTGATGTGTTCATGAAATTAGGCATCACACAAATCGGGTCCAGTTTTGAGCCTATTCATAATATCCGTGGATTTGGTAAAAAAAGGGATTCCCAAACATACAACCGAAAGTTTATTGAAGGCATTAAATTACTGAACAGAAACCATATTACCTGGGGCGTAATCTACGTTGTGCACCGGTTGTCACTCAAAATGCCCCTGGAAATCTTTTATTTTTTAACAAATCTTAATACACGTTCTCATCCCAATTTTAACCAGGTAAAAATTTATGGAGAAGATCAATATAATTTAGCGATCACAGGTGAAGAATTTGCGGATTTTCTGGGTGCAATTTTCCCGGTCTGGTATAAAAATAAAGAGAGGTATCCAAATGTCCAGCCATTTTCAGACCTCTTAAGAAATATTAGAGATAAGGATCCGGGAACAGTATGTGAATGCTCGGGCAACTGTAGTTACAAATGGATCTATATAGGACCCGAGGGAGAAACATCGCAGTGCGGAAGAGCAGGTGACTATAATGTCCTGTCGTATGGGAATTTGGTGGATAACACATTTGAAGAGATCATGAAAAATCCGCAACGTAATCCATTGGCCAGGCGCCAATCGGTATTGCCTTTAACAGAATGTGAAAATTGTCGCTTTTGGGGAATATGTCATGGCGGTTGTCCGCTTGATACGTTCATGACATACAATGATTTTATGAAGAAATCTCCCCGATGCGATACAACAAAAATTTTTATCGAAAAATATTTTGAACCTTTAACAGGTTTATATGCTGACTTTCCTCCGGAATTAGTTGCTGAAAAATCAATATAATGCCGGGAAAAAGAAAAAACATAAAAGACAACCATAAAGAAATGTGGATTCATCCAACAGGGAGTTATGGTGACATTTTAATGCTATCCGGGGTATTGAAACAGTGTTATGATACAAATCCGAAAATAAAATACAATCTTGTAAGGCGTTCAGTTTATTCAAGTTTGCTGGAAGGACATCCGGCAATCAAGAAAACAGGACATCCGCCAAAAAATGCTACGATAATTACTACTGATTATTGGACAAAAGAGAAATTGGGAAAGGGTAACCAGAGACCTTATCAGATAATAGCAAGATTGTTCGGGATTCAAACACCTGCTGAAGAAAAACTCTATCTTCCTGTTATATTGGATGAAGATAGTATATTACAGAAATTTATCCCTTCTGATGGCAAAAAGACTGCAATTATTGCACCATCATCCGGTTCTCCGAGAAAAATCATGAAATCGTCGATCTGGCAAGACTGTGTGGAACAATTAAAAAGTAAAGGAATATTTGTCATTCAGGTCGGGCAAAAAAATGATACCTATATAAAAGGAGCTTATTCGTTGCTTGGTCTAACTGACTTGCGTCAACTTATTTCATTACTGAACACAAGTGATGTGATTCTAAGTGTTGATAATTTCGTAATGCATGCTGCTCATATGATAGGAAAACCATCCATAGTTGTTTGGGGCCCGACCAACTCAAAGATCTATGGCTATTCTGAACAGATCCATATACAGTGTTCTGCAAACCATTGTGAATTGCGGAATGAATGCCTTGAATATGAATTGGAGAAAAATTTTGATTTACCATGTCCGTTAAAAGAAAACCATTGTATGAACAAAGTCCCACTTGAAATGATACTTGAAAACGTAATACATATTTGTTTTCCACAAAATGTTTAGCCGAATTTGAGAAAAATTTAATATTTTTATTTAATCATTAAAAAACAGTACACCATGAAAAAAGGGGAAAAGTTTTCAAAAAAAGGTCTCTCTCATGGAAATACTAAAAAAAATACTCCTGTTCATGCACCTGATCATGTAATGAGAAGAGAAGCTTTAAAGCGCATTGCATATTTAGGCATAGGAACTTTGACCGGTGCTGTTTTAATGAGTTCCTGCGAACCCTATTCAGACTATAACGATTATAGCGATTACA
>JAFGQO010000098.1 GCA_016935615.1 Bacteroidales bacterium | reverse complement strand
ATCTTTAAAATTTTTTAACTATGAAGATCAACAAAGTATTACCGGTGTGTTTTGCTTTATTATTCGCAAGCAGTGCATACGGACAAAAAATAAAAGTTACATCAGGACAATTAAGCACTTTAAAAGGTATTAAAGCACTTAAAATTGAATATGACTACTCCGATTTGGCGGTAGGTAAATTTGATAATGAAGAAGATTACATCAACAAAAGAGTTACCGAAATGAATGATAAAGAACCTGGTACAGGTGACAGCTGGAAAATAAAATGGTTTGATGACCGAACATACAGATTTGAACCCAAATTTGAGGAATTGTTTTCCAAATATGCCGAATCCATCGAATCAGGACAGAAGGTTAATGCGGAAATTATTATGAATGTTCACACTATATTTATTGAACCCGGATACAATGTGGGGATCAGTCGTATGCCAGCTTCTATTAACCTGGATGTTACCTTTATCAAAGGAGATGAAGAGTTAGCAGTTATTTCAATTACCAAATCCCCGGGTTCAGATGCTATGGGTTATGATTTCGATACCGGTTACAGAATTTCCGAAGCGTACGCCAAAGCAGGAAAATCTCTCGCAAAATACCTGGATAAAATTAAATAGTCAGAAACACAATAAGATCAGGGATTTGACCACCGGATATTTTCTTTTGTACTGTTTTCAGACTGCCAAATTATTTGATTGTGAATTGTTTGTAACTTCTTGCTTTTTGCCTGCATTAGAACTTCAAGATACAAAAAATGTGCTATCCATATTTATGAGCTTTGATAAGGCCTATAAAAACAATAATCTAAATGAACCTTTATTTATAAATTCCATATTGTATTATCTTTACTAAATCACCATATACTAAGCCAATGATTGCCAGCCCCATGAAATCTAATAAATCAAATCGATATTGGATTTATCTCTTATTCCATTCATTCGTTATTCTCGGTTTTTTTTCCTGCTCAAAAAACGGACATGTTATTGAAACCAATAAAGCTTTTTCCTTTCAGGATACTTGTTCCGAAAATATCAATCATACCTATGAGGTTTACATTCCAGGCAATGCAAAATCCTGTTCCCGGCTCCCATTGCTTATTATCGTTGATCCTCATGGAGATGGTAAATCTGCTATTCAACGGTTTATTCCGGCTGCCGAAAAATACAAATGCATAGTAGTAGCTTCCGATCTTCTGAAAAACAATTATAAGAATTATCTGGAAGAAATCGATATACTTAAAAATGATGTCATATCAAAATACCCTACTAACGGTGCTATTTTTCTTGCGGGATTTTCAGGTGGTGCCCGTATGGTCCTTTCTTTTGGTCAACGAAACATTGTGGATGGAGTTATTGCCTGTGGAGCTCTTGCTACAAAAAATCAGATCATTACTATTCGGGCACCTGTTTATGCCATTACCGGTATACAGGATTTTAATTTTATAGAAACAGCTCAGTATTTTTTTCAGCCTGAAGAGGCTCCGGGAAATTTGTTCATCGAGCTGTCAGAAGAATTACACGAATGGCCTTCTCCAAATGTTCTCAGCAATGCAATCGCATTTTTGATACTTGATAAAGATGCCGTAAATATGAAATGTATCGATTTTAAAGAACTTGGCCGGAAACTATCAGAAAATAAGAAAACCGAAATTGAGACCCTTAAGAAAAAACATGATTTCCTGAGCGCCTTGCTCGTTGCTAAAAATATGGCTCGTCTGCACAGCGAAGCAGATGCGAATCTTTTTCAATCTCTTATAAATTCACTTGAATACAGTCAGGAATTCAACAACGAATTGAATCGTTTGCGGGAAAGTATTCGTTTTGAGTTGTCTGTGAGAGACGCCTATATGAAAGCTTTGCTTGCTGAAGACCTTTCCTGGTGGAAAACCGAGATCTCCAGTTTGAACAATAACATCAATAAAGACAAAGATCGTTACAGAAATTATGCATACAAAAGAATAAAGGCTTTTCTTGGTATCATGTGCTACTCCATAAGCAAAAAAACCCTGCAGTCAAATGATCTGAAGAATGCAGAAAAATTGTTGTCCATATACAAGCTTTTGGAACCTGATAATCCGGATATGTTTTATTTTTATGCTCTCTATTTTAAAAAGAATGGGGAACATGAAAATGCAAAATTGTATTTGAGAAAAGCTATCGATGCGGGATTTTCAGATCCGGATATGATTGAAGGGATAGGATTGTGACTTTGCCGTATTGTTAGGGTAAACAATCCTGGTTTTCCTATCGCATACAAACCGGGATCAACAGTGTAGGAATTGCGTCGAATTCCCCACCGGACTTTTATTGCCCCCAAAACATCCTTAAAGCCTAGTTTGCCTGAAATGTGGGGAATTGTTGATGTCAAAGGTACCAAAACCGTTGGAATTGTATTATTCATTTTCCGTTTTAATGGTATTATCATAAAATTTACTGAATGCATTTTTTATTTCATCACGAACCCTGTGAAATTCGCTCATCATGAATTCTTCTGATCCGACAGCTTGTGACGGATCATCAAATCCAATATGCAAACGGTTTTTTACTCTGCCCGAAAATACAGGACAAACCTCATTTGCGTCTCCGCAAACTGTGATCACATAATCCCATTCTTCGTCAAGATATTTATCTACAGGATCAGAAGTATGGTGACTGATATCTATCCCAATTTCCTTCATCACCCAAACAGCATTTTCGTTCAGTTTCCCCGAAGCTTTCGTACCTGCTGAACAGACGATGATGTTTTTGTTAAACGATTCCAAAAAGCCATGTGCCATCTGGCTGCGACAACTATTCCCCGTACAAAGAATTAGAATTTTCATCTTTTCAAATTATGATCATATTAAACACATACCCAACAAGAACAATCCCTATGGCAACTACTGCAATAAAAATGCTTATTAGTTGCCACTTCAGTACTTTCTTTAAAATGATCATTTCAGGTAGTGATAGCCCGATAACAGACATCATAAATGCCAGGGCAGTACCCAAAGAGACTCCTTTTTCAATAAGCACACTCACAATAGGGACAATTCCGGCTGCATTTGAATAAAGAGGTATACCAACAACTATGGCAAGAAGGACGGAATACCAGTTCTGACTTCCCAGTACATCAGCCAGGTAATCATCTGGTATGTATCCATGCACACCTGCTCCAATAGCTATACCGACAACAATATATATCCAGATCTTTCTTACTATTTCTCTAACTGATTCAAACCCTGAATGAATTCTCTGTTCAAAGTTTAGTTTTTCATTCCTAACTGATTCCTGATTCGATTGAATCTGAAAAACCCAATCAGCCACATATTTCTGAAGTTTTAGTTTTTCCAGTATATACCCTGAAAAAGTGGCAATAATAAGTCCGGTCGATATGTATATCAGGGCAACTTTCCAACCAAATAATCCTGCCAGAAGCACTAAAGCGACTTCATTGATCATAGGAGCAGCTATTAAAAATGAGAATGTTACACCAATGGGGATCCCTGCCTCAACAAATCCCAGAAACAAAGGAATTGCCGAACACGAGCAAAATGGAGTGACAATTCCCAATATGGAAGCCATCAGATTACCGGTAAACAAAGGTTTTCCCTCTAAAGCCTTCCGTGTTTTTTCCGGTGAAAAATAAGAACGTATAATCCCAACAATAAAAATAATTAACACCAATAACAATAATACTTTTGGCGTTTCGAAAATGAAAAACCGAATGGATTCCGTCATATGCTCCCCCTGTTCCAAATTCAGAATTTTGTCTATAATAAAGTCTGCAAATACCTGAAGGTGAATGAAGGATACAATCCAAAATCCCAGAAGCAATAGTAATGTTATGATTCCTTTTGCCGACATGTCCGATCTTTGTGTTGTTAATCTCTGATTAATTTCTTCTGATTACCTGATCCAGATGATTATGGTATAAAATAATCCTACTCCGATGAATATTACCGCAATACTCCTGCGAAACCAAAATTCAATAATTTTCAGTCTGTTGTATAACCTGCTTACTCCTGAAACAGTATATGCCAGCAACCATGCAAATACAACCACAGGAATTCCGGTGGCTATAGCAAATACCAAAGGCAGGTATAAGCCTGAAGCACTTTGAATGGTCATCGGAATGAGCAGTCCGAAATAGAGTACTCCGCTATACGGACAAAAGGCCAATGCAAATAATACCCCTAGTAAGAATACACTCCAATAAGTATGGCTCTTTTTATTCTGAAATCTATCAGTTAATCTGTTTAATCCGGGAAAACTGATCGAAAAGATTCCCAGCATCATTACCCCGATTATCAACAATACAGGACCAAAAAATTTTTCGCCATATTGTTGGAAAAAACCTGATATTTTAAACCGATCAACACCAATAAATAAAATGAAGGCCAGAAAAGTATATGAAAATGCCCGGCCAATAGTATAAACGATGCCATTGAATAATACCCTGTTCTTATCGCTGATGTCTTTACTGATAAAACCCATTGCAGTGATATTTGTTGCTAACGGGCAGGGACTTATAGCAGTCATAAGACCTAAAATAAATGCTGTCCAAACCGGAACTGAAGTATTAGAATATATTGAGCCTAATAATTCGTCCATTACAAAAGCGGGTCAATCTTTTCTTTAATGATCTGTTTTAGTTTTTCAGGATTGCTCCGTGCATTCATAAATCCTTCGTTGGTAATATCAATTTTGGTATCTCCGGCAATTATCAATAAGGTTTGTCCTGAAATTCCAAGCTGACCCCCTTTTGCTTTTCCGGATGCTTCATCAAGGTTATACTCTTCAAAACCTACCTGTTCACCATACAATTCTCTTATAGCATCTTTCGAAACGCTTTCCACAGCTTTGCAGGTAGCGCATCTACGTGTAAAATGAAAATAAAATACTTCAACCTTTTCAGGTTTAGCTACTTTGTCAGATTGATCATTTTTGTCAGCTTGGGCATTGCAAGAATCAAAAATGCCGGAGGCTATTGCTACTGCCAGAAGAATTTGAATCGTTTTCATTTTCTACTAAATTTTGTTAGTAATGTTTTTAGCTCATTTGGTTTTGGATTCCGGCCTGATAAAACGACCTTCTCATTTATCACTAAGCCCGGAGTTCGCATAATTCCGTACTCCACAATTTTTTGAATATCTTCAACCTTTTCAATGGTAGCATCTATTCCTAATTCCTCTATGGCCTTTTTGGCAGTGCGCTCAAGTTCTTTACACCTGACACAACCTGTTCCTAAAATTTTAATGTTCATTGTTGTATTCATTTATGTTCGTGGTTCGTAGAATGACGAACAATTTTAATAAAATTTTTAAATGTTCATATGCTTTTTAAATAGCTGTTTAGCTTCTTCCCATATTTCATGGTTAATACAATACCTTATTTTTGGAGCTTCAATCTCACCCTGTATCAATCCGGCGTCTTTCAATTCTTTTAAATGTTGTGAAAGAGTAGACTTGGCTATGGGCAAAACTTCAGTCAGATCACCACTGTAACAACATGCCTGCTTCGAAAGCAATTCCAAAACATATATCCGCACAGGATGACCCATGGCCTTGGCATAACGAGCAATTTTTTTTTGTTCAGATGTTATTGTTTCTTTGTGCATTCTATTTTGTTCGTAATTATACGAACAAAATAAATCAATCTGTTCTATTATTCAAAATTTTTTACAAAGAAATTTCTTTATTTGATTTTTCTCAGGATATTCATTGCCCTGTCAGTGTCTTTATAGGGAACAAAAATATGATCGTGACAATAAGCAGCTATTGCGTTGCAGCTTATTCCTTCCTTTGCAAGCGCAGTTGCAACTCTTGCAGTTAATCCAACTGCTTCAAGAGATGAATGAACGGTAAGAGTAATCCAAGATGCTATAAAAAAATAAGAAAAGCCGTATTTGTCAGCAATGTTTTTTTCAAGAATATAGGTTGTCCCCTCCTTTTCTCTGAATTGACAAAGCAGCTCAGAAGAAGGGATCTTTTCCGGTTCAGTAGTTGTTACAAAAACAAAACGCCCTTTATTCAATTTAGGAGCTGCATTCTTTATGAGCGAATTGGTATTGTGTTCCCTGGTCATAATCTAATTTTTATCGGTTGGGATAATGCGATAAGATTTAATAACAAGTATTTCACCATTGAAATATACAAATTTATTCCATTCTCCGATTTTATTTTCCGGTGAAAACCAGATTAGATTGAGAGCATAAAACAAACCCCATTTTATTTACTCTATTTAACTTATGGTAAATAGAACACGGTTCTGTCTAATAAATGGTATTAAACCCCAGGGCAAGCCCTGTACCCTTCTTTCCGAGGCAAGCTCAGGGGAAACTTGCCTGACGGCAGTCAGGTTAAACCACACTTACTCATCCGCACGCTGCCGCTGAAGCTTTAGCGTAAGTGTCCGAAGCGGAACACGAAGAAGGATTAATTACTGGTCCCGGTTTTCCGTTTTTTATAAACAAAAATTGTTTCATACAACAAACAATGAAAGCTAATACAATAATGATGTATTTTAGCAATCATATTCCCATGAAAAAGATAGTTAAAACAGATTTTCAGAAAGGCATACTCTTTGCTTCCTTCACTGCATTATTATGGGGATTTCTGGCTATTGTCCTTAAAATTTCCCTGAGAAACTGTTCTCCTGTTGAGATTACATGGCTTCGATTTACTATTGCTTTTGTCATCCTTGGTGTTTATTTATTGATCCGCAATCCTTCATCATTCGGAATATTCCTGCGTCCTCCGCCATTGTTGATCTTTGCGGGTATATGCCTGGGTTTCAATTACCTCGGTTTTATTACCGGGATCCATTTTACAACACCCGGCATAGCACAAATATTCATACAAACCGGTCCTGTCCTTCTTGCTCTTTCCGGATTTCTGTTTTTTAAAGAAAAAGCATCTCTGCGCCAGATCATTGGTTTGTTTCTTGTATTCGGGGGTCTTGCCGTTTTTTATCACAACCAGATAATTATGCTTGCAGAGAATATTAACAGGTATCAGAGAGGTGTTTTATGGACTGTTTTCGGAGCGATTATGTGGGCCGCCTATGCAGTATTTCAAAAACAACTTGTGAAGGCATATTCCCCTTTGGAACTAAACCTTGTTCTTTTCGGACTTCCTGCTATTGGGTATTTCCCTTTTGTAGATTTTCAGATTATCAAATCAGCCTCTGCCATAGAATGGGGCCTGTTTCTGTTTTTAGGATGTAATACACTTCTTGCATACGGGTCCCTGGCCAATGCATTTCAATTTCTTGAAGCAAATAAAGTGAGTGTGATCATTACGCTGAATCCTATAATTACAATTTCTGTTATGAGCATTCTTGCTCTTCTGAATGTTGATTGGATTGTTCATGAAAAATTCACCCTGGTATCTTTTGCAGGGGCCTCACTTGTAATTTTTGGTGCAATCCTGACTATTCTTAAAAAAAGGAGAGAAAAATAAATTCAGTTTGCAGCAATTGAGCTAGTTTTGTGGTTCTTTTTCAAAATACATGCGTCAATTATTAAGAGACATATGGGATGCCATACGTGGTTTTGAGCATGATTATACCACCATAAAACTGCGAAAAGCAATTTTATTGCTCTCTATTCCTATGGTGGCAGAAATGCTCATGGAATCGTTATTTGCTATTCTTGACATATATTTTGTTTCAAGACTGGGAGACGAAGCGATTTCAGTTGTCGGTCTTACCGAATCGTTAATGACTGTTGTATACGCTATCAGTGTTGGTCTGGCAATGGCCACAACCGGTATTGTTGCCCGGCGAATAGGGGAAAAAAAAGACAGAGATGCCTCTATTGCTGCTTCACAGGCTATTCTTTTGGGATTGCTGATCTCATGTATCATTGCCATTCCGGGAATTGCTTTTTCAAGGAAAATCCTTACCCTGATGAATGCTGAACCAAAAGTAATAGAACTGGGATTTTCATTCACACGGATCATGCTTGGCGGAAATTTTGTTATCATGCTGCTGTTTATTAACAATGCGATTTTCAGAAGCGCGGGAGCTCCTGCACTATCAATGAGAGTATTGCTAATAGCAAATGCGATCAACATTGTACTTGACCCCTGTCTGATATTCGGGATCGGTCCCTTTCCTGAACTTGGTGTTACCGGTGCTGCAGTTGCTACAAATATAGGTCGCGGAACAGCAGTGCTCTATCAGTTTTATCTATTGTTTCAACACAGATCAAGAATTGATTTAAGACTATCATATTTTATTTTGCGTCTTCAAGTGATGGCAAAAGTTATATATCTTTCTGTCGGAGGAATAATGCAGCATCTTATAGCAACATCAAGCTGGATTATTCTTTACCGTATTCTTGCCAATTATAAAAGTGAAGTGATAGCAGGATATACCATTGCCATCCGGGTCTTTGTATTTTTCCTGCTTCCTGCATGGGGATTCAGCAATGCAGCTTCTACCCTTGTTGGCCAAAACCTGGGAGCAAATGATAAGATAAGAGCAGAACAAGCAGTATGGTACACTTCCCTTGTGACCAGTATATACATGTTAATTGCCATGCTTGGGTTTGTTCTTTTTCCTCAATATTTCATCACTCTTTTTTCTGATGGAGGCAAATCTTATGAAGTTGGCATTGCATGCCTTCATATCATGGGTTACGGCATGGTTTTTTATGGTTTCGGGATGATCATTTCCCAGGCATTCAATGGTGCAGGTGATACATACACACCAACAGCGTTAAACTTCATATGCTTCTGGTTAATTGAAATTCCTCTTGCCTATTACCTGGCAAGAAATGCAAACATGGAAGAAAACGGAGTGTTTTATGCAATACTTATTTCCGAATCTTTTTTAGCTATCATAGGTATCCTGGTGTTTTTAAAAGGAAAATGGAAATTAAGGACTGTTTAATGATGAGGATTTCATCTGAATTTTCTAACTTTTCAAAAAGTAGATGAAAAATGGAGCAGTTCAACAGTGCCCTTTTTAGTTACCTGATCCTTCCAATACTTATCATACTGGCCCGAATTGTAGATGTTTCTTTGGGAACTCTGAAAATTCTATTTATATCGAAAGGGTATAAGTACCTGGCTCCTCTGCTCGGTTTTTTTGAAGTTCTTGTTTGGTTGCTGGCCATAACAAAAATCTTTCAAAACCTTGATAACTGGGTTTGTTATGTCGCCTATCCACTGGGATTTGCATTGGGAAGTTATATAGGAATGATCATTGAAGAAAAGCTTGCTATCGGAGTACAGTTGATCAGGATCATTACACGAAAAGATGCTTCAACACTCACAAAAGTCTTACGTGAAGGAGGTTATGGAGTAACCTCTATCCAGGCTGAAGGCAGTACCGGAAAAGTCGGAATTTTATATTCTATTGTTAACCGGAAAAAAATAAAGGATGTTATACAGGTTATTCAGAAACATAATCCTAATGCTTTCTATACTATTGAAGATATACGATTTGTCAGTCAGCAAATAAAAGATGACAAAACGCTGTATGCAGGTAAAATATGATCTCAGTGAAAATTCCATTTAATATATATTTTTTTCTGGTTGTTCTTTTTTCATTATCAGGCAGGAGTTTTGCACAATTTTATACTACCGGCCAGGCTCCTGCCTCAGTTTCCTGGATGCAGATTAAAACAGAACATTTTCAAATCATTTACCCGGAAGGATTCCATGAGAAGGCCAACAAAGCTGCAAACCTCCTGGAATATATTTACGATTATGGTACTGAAAACTACCGGAAAAAACCAAAAAGGATATCTGTTATTCTTTACAATCAATCAACCCGAGCAAACGGATATGTTATATGGGCTCCCAAAAGATCCGAATGGGTTACTACACCTCCTCAGGAAACCTATGTACAAGAGTGGCTGGAACAACTCGCCCTGCACGAATACCGGCATGTCGTACAACTTGAGAATCTTGAACAGGGAATGACAAAAGTGTTGAAGATCATATTCGGAGAAATTGCTACCGGAATTGTAGCAGCTTATTTGCCATTCTGGTTCCTGGAGGGAGATGCTGTTGTTAATGAAACTGCTCTTTCTTCTACCGGAAGAGGACGTGCTCCTGATTTTAGCTTAGAACTTCGTGCTCTGGAAGGAGAAAAAAAGATACGATATTCCTATGATCAATCCTATTTAGGAAGCTATAAATATTTTGTCCCTGACTATTATAAATATGGTTATCACATGGTCAGCTATGCAAAACTAAAATACAATCCGGCAATTTGGAGAAATACCATGGACAAAGTCGGACGAAGACCTTACCTGGGAACTCCTTTTTATTTTGCGCTGAGGAAAAATGGAGCGGGATCGAAAATGCAGCTTTACCATGAAACATTCGACTCACTGAATACTTTATGGAGATCGGAAACAGAACAGGCGTCTTACGATACTCCTGAATATCTGCCTGTCCAGAAAACCAAATATTTTACCAACTATAGCTATGTCCAACCGACACCCTATGGTATCTTTGCGGTAAAAACAGGTATCGATGACATCACACGATTTGTTTATTTAAATAATGGAGCAGATACGATTATACACACACCGGGCAGATATTCAAATACTCCTGTCAGTGCAGGCCAAAAATATGTTGTATGGGAAGAAAATTTATCCGATACCAGGTGGCAGCAAAAATCCTACTCTGTAATCAAATTGCTTGAACTGGCCACAGGTTATGAAAAACAACTGACCAGAAAAAGCAGGTATTTTTCTCCTGCTCTTTCTCCGTCTGATGATAAAGTTGCCTGTATAAAAATAGATAAGCAGAACCGATATTCCATCATCATTCTCGATAGTTTTAATGGAGAAATAAAAAATGAAATTATCTTACCTCCCGGTATTCAGGCTTATCATCCTGCGTGGATGAATGAAGATTCCCTGGTTTATATTACCATGCAAAACAACAGCGAAAGAATTGAACAAATGTCTCTCACAAGCCAGGAAAAAAAGATACTATTTGAATCGGGATTAATCAATATAAATTGTCTGTATGCAAAAAATAATATGGTGTATTTCTCATACGATATTGAGATGTCAAGAAATATCTATGTACTCTATATAAATCCGGGAACAATATTCAGGTTAACCAATTCAAAATATGGTGCAGATTATCCATTTGTCAATGATAATCAACACATGTATTATTCGGAATATACTGTAAATGGATATATCCCGGTAAAAATAAAACTGGATTCCTCAAAATATCAAAGATTAACTGCAATAGAAAAATACAATTATTCCTGGGCTGAAAGTCTTTCGGCTTCTGCAGGAATAAATATCCAGGAATCCCTTATGAAACCCGTTGACTATGATTCTCTGAAATACAACAGGTTGTTGCACAGTTTTAACTTCCATAGCTGGACTCCTTTTTATTTTGATGTGAATGATTATATTTCCCTAAATCCGGAAATCTATCCTGGAATTACTCTATTGTCTCAGAATAAGTTAAGTACTATTACTTCAAGTTTTAGTTATTTTTATTCCAATGGAACACACTTCATAAAACCAAAAATCACAATTGAAAGGTTTTATCCGGTTTTTGAAATTGGTGCTTTATTTGGCAGTGATCCTGATTTTTTATATAAGGACAATACAATTCCCCATCAAAATTATTTATCTGCTTATTATGATTTTACTGTACGTTGTTATCTGCCTTTAAATTTGACCCGGAACAGGTTTGTCCGATATTTTCAACCAGGTATTTCCTATGGTTATACGAATGACTATTATTTGACACTTCCCGATAGTGTATATAAAAAAGGTTATGACTATCTCGGCACAAGTTTTTATTTCAGCAATATTCTGAAAAAATCGCCAAAAGATATTTATCCTGGATTTGGTCAGATAGTATATATTTCAATTCATAAACCTTTGCTGGACAAAAAATATTTTTCTCCATCCCAATTGGGATTAGTCAATCTGTATTTTCCGGGTTTTTCCGGACATCATTCGATAAGGATCTATTTGGCAGAAGAAAAAAAGAAAATTAAAACAAGTGAAAATAATGAGATAAATATGTTTGTCAGGAGAAATAGCCTGGCTATGCCCAGGGGTTATTTGAATTCTGTTCCGTATTCAAAACTGATCACAGGAAGCGCTGAATATACCTTCCCGCTTTTCTATCCCGACTGGAATATAGGTCCTCTGGTATATATTAAAAGATTTCATGCCAGTATCTTTTACGATGCTGCAAAAGTATATGAACTCAGCAGTGATCAAATTAAAAAGTTAGTTTCAACAGGATTCACTATAGCCTCTGAAATGCATTTTCTGCGATTTTTTATTCCTTTTACACCGAAAATTACGGTCGCATACCTGCCTAAAGAAAATGATATAACAATATTATTTGGTATCAGCATTGAGACTTCCGTCTTTTAGGTGAGCGATATCATCTTTTTTGGTTTAAAGTATCTTCTATATTTCATTGATTATCCATACCGGATTTAGTAATTTCGACAAGCCCTTGTTTTAGCAAATCTATGAATAATAGATACGGGTTTTAATGACAGACCCAACATCCGGACTACTAATAAACCATGGAGAGATGGATAAGAATGAAGTAATTGAAACAGTCGGCAGCATTACAAAAATGGAAAACCTGAGGGCTCTGGAACAAGATACCATCGAAAATTCTCTTGTTCTTGAAACTGTTGACCCATTCCCAGGTTATAAATCAGAACATGATACAACAGATACAGATAAAAATCCCTCCTCAGTTTTTATTACCCTTAGATATCGTTACGCCCCCGAAAAAATCAATCGTATTAACAAAGAACTACGTGAAAATAAGATGGTTATTTGTTATCCTTCTTTTGGTGAAATCATAACCCACAATTACATCTTTCCCTGTATTCGTATCAAAGGTCTGGAGAATCATAAAATAATACCTGCCATACAGGATTTTTACAGACAGAACGATTTGCAGCTATTAGCATTTAAAAATTTTAATGATTCTGCTCGCATTAAAATATTTAAAACATTCAGACTGATTGAATTGGCGAAGGGACTATACAGAGATTTAAATGATGGGGAGAAATTCTATATTCTTATTCCTCAGTCGATACAATGGAAACAACTTGACCATATTTCAAAGAAAATTAAATTTAATTTAAAAACCCATAATTTCGATGCTGCATTGGGTATTATTTACAGGTTTTGCGGACCTGAAAACGTTATTAGAATATACGACAGGGATAAATCTCTTCGCCGTGCACTCCAATTAAAGTCTTTATTTACCAAAGAAGTAAAAAAAGATATGCTTATTTCAGCACACCATTAGAATTCTGGGCTATAACGTCAGAAGCGTTTACAATTTTGTATAATTTATCAGATCGTCTGATCATTTCATCAAACGGAAAAGAAAATCTTTCTCCTTTTACCGAAGCATTTACTTTTTTCAGATCAACGCGTATTTCTTTTACTTTCCCCCGAATAATTCCTGTGGTCGGCCCGGTAATTAAAATATCATCATTTACCCGAAGTTCAGATGCCTCACATAAGAATTCTGCCACTCTTTTTTTTGAAAAATAATTCATCCCTTTCCCAACATATATTTTGCGTTCAGTAGCTTTTGATCCATATACAGGACTCCATTCGCCAAGTTTTTGTCCAAGATAATATCCGTCCCAGAATCCCCTGTTAAAGACGGTTTTCAGTTGTTCCTGCCATTCCTGGATTTTTTCTTTGTTATAACTGCCATCAAAACAACTTTCAATTGCTTCTCTGTAACATTTTACTACTGTATATACATATTCCGGAGGACGTGCTCTGCCTTCGATCTTTAAAATACTCACCCCTGCATCCAGGATCTTATTCAAAAAATGTATTGTACATAGATCCTTTGGTGACATGATGTATTCATTTTCTATATCGAGCTCTCTTCCGGATTCTTGTTCAGTAACTGTGTATGCCTTACGACAATTTTGAAGACAAGCTCCCCTGTTAGCAGAATAATTCTGTTCATGCAAACTCAGATAACATTTGCCGGAAACAGACATGCACAAAGCTCCGTGAACAAATAGTTCAATTTTTACAAGTTCTCCGGAGGGCCCTTTTATGTCTTGCTGATTAATTTGCTTATAAATTTTGTTCACCTGGTCAAGATTGAGTTCCCTGGCCAATACAATCACATCGGCATAATCAGAATAAAACTTCAGGGATTCAGTGTTGCTGATATTTACCTGTGTTGAAATATGCACTTCAACTCCTCTTGACCTGGCATAATTGATTATTGCATGGTCGCTTGCAATGATGGCCGAAATTCCATTTTCTCTCGCCAAATCAACAAGCTTTTGAGCTTGTTCTAACTCATTGTTGTACAAAATAATATTGAGCGTAAGATAGGCTTTTACCTTATGTTCATTACATATCTTCATTATTTTATCAAGGTCGTTTTCAGTAAAATTGGCTGCAGAGCGTGCACGCATATTCAATTTGTTCAATCCGAAATACACTGAATCTGCTCCAGCTTTAATAGCAGCCATAAGAGATTCATATGATCCTACAGGAGCCATTAATTCAATTTCTCTTTTCTTCATTGGAACGTACGGTGAAGTTTTATTTAAAAAATCTTTTTAAGGAATTAAAATAGATGGTTTTCCATCCTTTGAACATTTCACTGAAGACTGCTTCCGGAACATTTTCATGTACCAATTCCACAACCGTATTGTTCCTCTCAGGTTTCAGTCTCAGAGTAACAACAGATTCCTTTTCTTCTCCTTCAAAATACCATTGTTGTCTTATCAATTCATTTTCTTTAAATTCCAGGTTCTTACCGATAATGTCTCCTTCAAAAAGTGAAAATTCACTCCCGGGTTCTGTTGACATAAGAGCAGGAAATCCTGTCCACAACTCAATGGTAAAAGGATTTGTAAGTGCAAGATATACTTCTTTTGCGGTAGCTGCAATATGATGTTTTTGCTTTATATTCATTTCTGATATAATATGAATTTGCAATAAATATCAATCATTCCGAACATAGTTTTTCATCCATTCTCTTGTCCCAAACCATTTGCATGATTCACCTGCAACAATGGAAGCACGTTGCAATGAATTTGTAAAATTATGTCCATTGAAATAAAAATGACAAAATGCACCATGAAAAATATCCCCTGCTCCCAAAGTATCAATGACATCAATTTGTTCAATTTTAATTTCTTCTTCGCCTTCCTTGTGAGAACATAAGATATTATGGTTGCCGCGGGTTATAGCAATATCTTTTACTCCAGATGCGTGCAAATATGCAAAAATATCTTCCGGCCTTTTACCTCCCGGAACCTGAAAGTCGTTGCTGCATATAGCAATATCAATATATTTTAACAATTTGTCTGTATTTTTTTTCCAACTGCCTCCGTCAAGAATTGTAATCGTCTCATTCTTTTTCATTCGCATGGCAATGGATATTGCCATGTCAATATAAAATCCATCAAATAACGCCAATTGATAATATTTCAAGTTGAATTTTAACTGAATATTTTTAAAATATTCAATTTCAGGATGATATGAAAAGACCGTTCTATCTCCATTTGTTTTAGAAGTAATGATACTTGCAAAAACAGGTGTTGAAGGTTTCTTTTTTAGCGGATCGATTAATCCCAGATTATAATTTCTTATTTCTTTTATAATAAAATCTGAAAAAATATGACCCCCAACAGGAGTGAACAAATCTGCTCTCGTTCCTAAAAAAGCACATGAAATAGCTGCATTAGTTGCCGGACCCCCAATGCAAATTTGATTTTGCAATGCTTTTGTCTTTGTATTCGGCTTTGGATATTGATTTACCAGAAACTGCAGATCAACTGTATTTAATCCGACAAAAAGAATTTTCTTTTTCATGCCTTCTGCTGCAAATTAAATCTGAATATTGAGTTCTAGGGTAACCGGGCAATGATCGGAATGTTCTGCTGTTTTCAGAATTCCTGCATTAACGATTTTATCTTTAAGGGATTCTGTTACCAGATGATAATCAATTCTCCAACCTAAATTCTTGGCTCTTGAATTAGCCCTGTAACTCCACCAGCTATATTGTTCGGATTCTGAATTGAACATTCTGAATGTATCAACAAGCCCGTCATGAATAAACTCATCAAACCATGCACGTTCTTCCGGTAAAAATCCGGATGAATTAGTATGTTTCTCCGGATGATTGATGTCTATTGGTTTATGACAAATATTATAATCCCCACAAATTATCAGATTTTCTTTCTCTTTTCTAAGATTCTGAATAAATTTCCTGAAATCGGCTAAAAACTCCATTTTAAAATCCTGGCGAATGTCTCCTGTTGTTCCGCTGGGAATATATACATTGATCAATGTGAATCCGGAAAAATCTGTTCTCAATACTCTTCCTTCTGAGTCGTACTTATGCATCCCCATTCCAATAGTGGTATTTTTCGGAATTTCTTTACTCAGCGTCATAACTCCGCTATACCCTTTTTTTTCGGCAGAATGTATAAAGCAGTGATATCCCATGTATTCAAAGCGTGGTATATCAATTTGTGCATCACTTGCTTTTGTTTCCTGAATACACATAATATCGGGCGAATTGACTTCTAACCATTCGCCAAATCCTTTATTCAATGCAGCCCGTATTCCGTTTACATTGTATGAAAATATAGTTTTAATCATAGGTTGTAAATTGAATCAATAGTTTTTGATTGGGCAAAAATACGATTATTGAGTTACATTAGCTTGATAATAAATTCATGCATTTATGAAAAAAGGAATGGTGATAAAATCAACAGGCAGCTGGTATACAGTACTTGATAATGATACCATAATAAATTGCAGAATCAAAGGGAAATTCAGAATTAAAGGAATTAAAACAACAACCCCTGCTACCGTTGGAGACAAGATCGAATACAAAATGCTTGAAGACGGAACAGGAATAATCCTGAACATAGAAAAGCGTAAAAATTATATCATTCGCCGAGCAACCAGTTTTCATAACGAAGCTCATCTCCTTGCAGCCAATATTGATAATGCATTTCTAATGGTAACCCTTAAATCTCCTCAAACACAGCGGGAATTTATTGACCGTTTTCTTATTACCGCTGAAGCATATCATATTCAAAGCATTATTCTTATTAATAAAGTAGATCTTTTGGTCAAAGAGGATCAGAAAATGTTGGATGACTTTATAAATACATACAACCTGGCGCATTACAAATGCATTCAAATCTCTGTGAAAGACAACATGAATATAGACAAGGTATACGAACTCATGAAAGGAAAATTGAATCTTATAGCCGGGAATTCGGGAGTTGGGAAATCGGCACTGATCAATGCAATTGATCCTTCATTAAACCTAAAAATCGATGAAATTTCAGAATATCATAAATCCGGAAAACATACAACGACATTTTCTGAAATTTTTATTCCGGATGAAGATACCTATATAATTGATACTCCGGGAATTAAAGGATTTGGATTAATAGATTTTAATAAAAATGAAATAAGCCTCTTCTTCCCTGAAATATTCAACATCTCTAAAAACTGCAAATTTTACAATTGCAGTCACATTCATGAACCTGGCTGTGCAGTAATGGATGCAGTAAATAAAGGTTTGATCGGTAATTCGCGATACATGAGTTATCTTAGCATAATGCAGGATAATAATTCAAAGTATCGATAGAATTGCTGTTTTATGTTCAGTTAGAAAAGAACAAATAACAATTATGGCCGGGATCCCTTGCATTATTAAGTTATTAACAGGAATAACCTGGCTATTTTTTTTATTAGATGTACAATTATTCTAATTTTATCCTCTTGCTTGTGGTTTATCTGTCCATGAGATATTGTACTTTATGAAAAAATCTATTTTAATTGTAATAGTAGCGGTTGTGCTTTTGGCAGGTTTAAATATTTATGTATTCAATGACCTATACAAAAAGCAAATAATATACCAGAAAAGCATTCTTTTTGACCAGGCAGAATTGTGTAGTCATACTATAGAGAATGAATTGAGGCGTTTTGAAAGTGACTTAAATTATATTCTTTTCTCTGATGATATATCAGAACTATTCAGTGAGCATGCCGAAAATTCAAATTCCCTTCGAAAACTGGAATTGTTTTATTCATCTTATTCCAACCTGATTAAGAATATTGATATTTACGACAATAATAAAAATGTTTTTAATCTTTTTAAAGATAAAAATTTCATTACCGACAGATACATTGCTCAAAGACAAAGAAAACTGGCCGATAAAGAAGTAATTAAGGTCCGTAATAATGAATATCAGTATTATATTCCTGTCTTTAAAAACAATACAGTATCGGGGAATATTGTAATTTCAATTAACCTGGCAAATTACATTATTTCAGAACTTAATAAATTTCACGTTTCAGATATTTGTTACCAGTGGGTGATCCATCCGGAATCAAAAAATTATACTGCAAATTTTCCGGGTAAAATAAACTCCATTGAAAATTATGATGCCATTATTGACAATCTGAAAAATGATTTTGAAGGACTGGCAAAACACAAAATGACTATTGATTCAGCCACTGTAAGAATTATTACTGTCTACAAACCTTTAAATATACTTGATCACAAATTTGGCCTGGCTTTCAGTTTCAATAATGACTTTTTCATTAAAACTGTGTTTTCAAGAATTGTTCTGATAGCTTCTATTAGCCTGATTCTTTTCCTTAGTATTATCCTATTCCTTCTGACCCGACTGGGATATAGTGAAAAAAAAAAGGGATCCCTGAATAAAGAAAAAGATCGCCTGAATGAGATATTGCAACATCTTCCAATAGGAGTTATTATTTTTGATGAAACAGGTAGGATCATTTATTTGAATCAGATTTCAAAGGATTTGTTCTTTATTAAAGAAGGAGAAGAAATAGAGGGAAATACTTTGATCGATAAATATCTGATGACCGGCCAAAAGCAAAAAAGTAATTTAAAAACTGCTGCATACGATACAAATCAATTCATTCTTTATCAGAAAGAAGGCAATGAAGTTGTTCTTTACCGGAAAGAATTGCCATATTTTATTGATGGTATAGAATATACGCTGAGTTCATTCATCGATATTACATCACTTGAAAAATCAAGAAAATATGAGGCTGCTTCAAATACTGCCAAATCAGAATTTCTTGCAAAAATGAGCCATGAGATCCGAACACCAATGAACGGTATTATCGGAATGACTGAAGCACTTGACCAAAAAAAACTTACAAAAGACCAGCGAGAATATATCGAAATAATAAAAAGTTCAGCCGATCTTCTGCTGAATATAGTAAATGACATTCTGGATTATTCGAAAATTGAAGCCGGAAAGATGCAGCTTGAAGAAATTCCCTTCAAGTTAAGTGAAGAAATAAAGTTATCTCTTGATCTGTTTAGAGCAATTGTCGAGGAAAAAAACATTAAACTCACTGTAGATATTCGTCCGGAAGTTCCGGAAGATATAATCGGCGATCCATTCAGATTAAGACAAGTGTTATCAAATCTTATCAGCAACGCCGTTAAATTTACACATGAAGGTGAGATACGTCTTTCGGTGAAATTGGAAGAACAGTATAGTGGCAATCTTACAATTATATTTGAAATTGCTGATACCGGAGTGGGTATACCCAAAGAAAGACTGGAAAGTATTTTCAGTTCATTTGCCCAGGCTGACCAGGACACTTCAAGAAAATATGGCGGATCCGGATTGGGTACAACAATTTCAAAACAGCTCGTAAATCTTATGCATGGAGAAATTTGGGTTGACAGTCCTTCCGGTATCTCAAAAAATAAGAAATATCCCGGTTCTAAATTCAGTTTCTCTATTGAAGTATTTTCAAACGAGGAAATAAAAAAAGATCTCGACTTTTCAGCTATTAATTCTTTTAACCAGGTAAAGGCTTTTGTATTAGCCCAGAATTTACCAGCAAAAAAACGAATTCTTGGATTTTTAAATCATCTGGGAATACATGTCGATATAGTAACACTAAAAGAAGAAAAAGACATTGTTGACAACATCAAAGATCAGCTTCAAAATAAACAAGATCATCAATTGCTGATTATTATGGATGAACCTAATCTTGATGGGCTTTGGATTGCAAGACAGTTATCCCAGTTTGGGATTACCGATCAATTCAGGGTATTAATGATCAGCTCAAAACATAAACAGGAAAATTATATTCAGACCAAATTATCCAAAATTGACTATTATCTTATCCAGCCATTCGATCAGAATATTTTAAAAGAGTACTTGTTTAGATGGTTTTCCGGAATCAAACAGGCTGAACAAGAAAAAAGCATGGCACTCCGAAAAGATCTGAACATTCTTGTTGCGGAGGACAATCTCATCAATCAGAAGGTGGCAGAAACCATTTTTCAAAATCTTGGTTATCAAATTGATATAGCTCTCGATGGAAAGAAAGTAGTTGATATGGTCAGAAAAAAATCTTATGATATCATATTTATGGACTTGCAAATGCCCATAAAAGACGGCGTTGACGCAACAATTGAAATAAGAGGACTTGGGTTTCAGATGCCCATCGTTGCCATGACTGCCACAGCTTCAAAAATAGGTAAGGATAATGCCATCACTGCAGGAATGAATGATTATATTACCAAACCTGTCAAGATCGATGCTGTGAGAACAGTCCTTGAAAAATGGTTTGCCTGATAAGCATTTACTCTTTTTGTTTTTTGGTTTCAAAATTTATAATTCTCCGTTCCAATTTTTCCCCATCACAATGTTCTATAAGAAGATTACTACAAACATCCACATATTTATGAAGCGAATCGTGTTTCCCAAAATCAAAAAAAACAAACAGGATTCCTTGCGTAGTATTTGTAATCATTGTTCTTTCAGAATCACTTGTCGGAGTGCCAAATGCACCTTTTTTATCCCTTAAAACAGGCAGGTTATTAATGTTTAACCTTCCTCTGCCTATTCCAAAATATTCTTCATCTTTTTTACCAATTCCCAGTACTATGGCTCCTTCAATAACAGACAAATCGTATCCCCCAATCGAAAATCCGGATTGAACAGAAATTAAATTCAAGACATCAACAATGTTATTGATTTGATAAATACCATATCCTTTTACTATTCTTCTTAATAATGCATCTGCCGAAGGACGGTATCGGTTCGGATCATTCCCGCATTTTTTATACGCATCTCTGGCAGATGCAATGATATTCAGCTTATTTATTTCTCCTAAAATATACCTTCCCTGGATTTCTCTGACTTGTTCATCCATCAATTCAAGGAGCTTTGCAGAGGAAGGTTTACAAAACACAGTAGCGTTAATTAGTCCAAGCCTGAATCCCGGTAACCGGTTTTGCAAATCTTTGCTTACTGATATTTTTATTTTCATAAGGTAAATCGATTTTTACCGGTGATTAATTCATCCCTAAGTCGATGATGAAAATCATCTAATTTACTTCATTCATCAACAAATTATATCTTTTATATTGATTTGCCGTTCCAATAAGTAAGTAATTATAGTCAAAAGAACTTTATGCTCATGGAACGAATTTATAGAGAACAAACAGCCAGCCTTCCCCTAATAGATTTTATGCCGGAGGGAAATTTAAAAATTGAAGGCCGATCAATTCTGGAGGATGCAGAAAGTTTTTTCAACCCTCTGGTGGATTTTGTGAAATCGCTGGAAGTATCTGATGTTGTTTTTAATATAAATCTTGAATATTTTAATACTTCAACATCAAAAAATCTGCTTGATCTTTTCAAGTATCTGGAATCTAATAATCACGTGAAAAATATTCTGATTAACTGGTATTTCGAAGAAGGTGATGATGATAGTCTTGAAACAGCTGAAATTTATGAAGAATGTCTTTTGCGAGTAAATTTCCGATACCATGAATATGCAGAAGTAGCGTGAGTCCCTGAAACAATCAAAAATTATACTCTCATACGCTGATAAATTTATTTGTCAGCGTATTTTTTTACCTCATCCATAAATAAATCAAATAAAAATTCAGTGTCGGTAGGGCCACTCGAAGCTTCAGGATGAAACTGAGTTGAGAAGAAGGGTTTTGACTTATGTTGTATGCCTTCATTCGTGCCATCATTTAAATTGATAAAAAGAGGACTCCATTCGCCTGATAACGTATCATTATCAGTTGCAAATCCATGATTTTGTGATGTGATATACGCTTTTTTTGTACCAACTTTAAGTACCGGCTGGTTGTGACTTCTATGTCCGTACTTAAGTTTATATGTATCAGCCCCCGAAGCAAGAGCCATTAGCTGATTCCCCAGACAAATCCCATAAATCGGTTTGTCTTCTTGATAAGCATCTGATAAATGCGCAATAGTTTTTACGCATTGTTTTGGATCTCCCGGTCCATTCGAAATAAATAATCCATCATATTTTTCATTTGAGAAATCATAATCCCACGGGACCATAATTACTGTAGCATTTCGCCTTATTAAATTCCTGACAATATTATATTTTACTCCACAATCAATAAGCAAAATTCTGTAATTCCCATCTCCAAAAATCTTTTTTTCTTTGATGCTGACCTTTTCAACAAGGTTTTCTTTGTTCGGATCGTATAAGGGAACATCTTGATCGTTGTATACAATCTTTCCAAGCATAGTGCCATTTTCTCTTAAAATTTTGGTCAACTGACGAGTATCTATTCCATATATGCCTGGGACTTTATATTCCTTTAACCAACTGCCAAGACTTCTTTTTGCATTCCAATGACTAAAAGCCTCAGTGTATTCTGAAATAATCAAACCGGAAATGTGTAAAGCATACGATTCATAATATTTAAACATATCATTTTCCTTCTCATCTCCCGGCACTCCATAATTCCCAATTAATGGATATGTTAAAGCAAGAATTTGTCCTTTGTAAGATGGATCTGTTAAACTTTCCGGATAACCGGTCATAGAGGTGTTAAAAACAACCTCTCCTGAAATAGATTGGCCAAATCCAAATGATTTCCCATGAAATTCAGTCCCGTCTTCAAGAATCAGTTTGATATTATTAAGATTTTTCAATACCAGAGTTTTAGTCTATGCTGATTTTATTTATTATTGATTTTCCCCGGAAGTATTCATGAACTGTTTTCTGTATACCGCAATCAATTCTGTTACCTGTTCTACTCCTATGCGCTTGGCTATTATTTTTTTGTTTTTATCCAGTATATAAATCTGAGGAGTAGTTCGTACGTCATAGGTTACTTTAAATTTATAATCATAAGGGTACCATGCATTTATCCAATCGTATAGCTGATATTTATTAACAAAATCGATCCATTTTTCTTTTCCATCTTCGCCAAATAATGTACTTATCGCTATTATTTCCACTCCCATTTCCTTCAGTGAATCTTTATATGCTTTATATAGCCTTGGCACAGCCTTTTTACAATGACCACAGTTGGATTCCCAGAAAAACAATACAAGAAAATCAGCCTTAACATCATGGATCCTGAAAAAACTTCCCACATGAGGATATTTTTTAAGTGCCGTGTCATTTTCAGCTGCAATAAAATGTTCTTTGGGTAATGCAAGAAGTTCAAAGTCCGGGGCAATATTTCCAATGATCAAAGGCTTCAATATTTCAACTCTTTCAATCAGATCGTTGATAAATTTTTTATCACTCCACCAGGCCTCCTTAATGTAATACTTATCAGCTATATGTACCTGAACAGCATCCATTCCCATTATTTTGCTATTCCCATAATGATTAAATAAAGTGATAAGCATAAATCTTAATATCGTTGAATCTACCCTTGCTTTTTCAATTAAAAGATCTACTTCATGAATAATGGTATCAGGTATCTGGGGGATTACTTTTTCAAGGTAATACATAATTTTATCCTCGTACAAAGGAGTATGAAGTAACCGAACATCCGATGGATCAAAATGATCAAAATAATGACTTCGATAATAGTGATATTTCCAGGTAGAATCTGTGGTCTCATCATTATTAACAGGATGATCAGGAACTTCGATTTCTAACGTGGCTTTAAGAAATGTTGATACAAAAAGATCAGAATTTTTATTGATTATTTGTTGAATTTTATCCTTTCTTTCCTCGTTCAGCATTTTTATTTTTTCTTTTGCTGCCTTTTTCTCACTCTCATCAGTTGAATTTTTAATTGTTTTTTGAAGTTGATCAAGTTCATTGTGTTTTGTGATCATGTATCGCTGAAAATCAAAAAAAATTTCATTATCCGGAGAATTCGTAATCCTGCAATACTCAATGAAGTTTTTTGTGTCAGTTTCAATGGAGAAATTCTGATTTTCACCCATTAACAAATCAAAATACTTCCCGTCAGGCAGATAAATTATATACATTCCCTGAACAAGTGAATCATTCCCTTTGAATACTGCATTTCCTTTTGAATCGACATACGCAGTATCGTCAGGATACATTGATGTATTAAAATAATGGCCAAGAATAAGAGTAGTGTCCCTGATGCCGTTAATTTTCACTTTAATGTTATAGCCATTCCCATACAAAAAACTCCAAACAAAAAATGCTATAAAAACAAAAAACAGTATTTTTTTTTTGAAATGGGCTACCATAGAAAAGATAATTGTTATTAAGCGGCAAAATTAGCATAAAAATAAGAAATCCGCTTATTCATATAAGTCTCACTAAATAACGCGTCTTTTTTTTAATTAGTTTACTTTTGTTGATTCATTGAAAAAGGGATTATGTTAAGTTATTCAGATTCATATTCACTCATAGAAAGAAATATCGCGCAATTATCTGTTAATTCAAGACCAGTTGAATTGTACGAACCGATTCAATACATTTTATCTTTAGGGGGTAAAAGAATCAGACCCTGCCTTGCTTTGATGGCTCACAACCTTTTTTCGGAACAAATTTCAGATGCAATAAATCCGGCTCTTGGTTTGGAAGTATTTCACAATTTTACATTGCTGCATGATGATATAATGGATAATGCCTCCAAAAGGAGAAATCATGATACGGTGCATGTGAAATGGAATGAAAACATTGCAATTTTATCAGGTGATGCCATGATGATACTGGCATACCAGCTTATATCAAAAACACAAGATAATTTACTCCCCAGAATTTTATCACTTTTCAATAAAACCGCTCTTGAAGTTTGTGAAGGACAACAATTTGACATGAATTTTGAGAAGCAAAATACAGTTACAGTGAAAGAATATCTTAATATGATACGTTTAAAAACTGCTGTTTTGATTGCATCTTCGCTTGCAATTGGAACCATTACAGGAAAAGCTAAAAAAGATGCCATTGAAAAAATGTATCTCTTTGGATTAAACATTGGTATAGGATTTCAATTGCAGGATGATTACCTGGATGTATATGCTCAGCCGGAAAAATTTGGGAAAAATATTGGTTCGGATATACTCTCTAATAAAAAAACCTATCTCCTGATCAATGCGTTAAGTTCACGCAATAGCAAGTTGGTTAAAGAACTTAAACAATGGATGGATATTAAAAATTCCGATCCGGATGCAAAAATAAAAGGAGTAAAGACCATTTACGACCAATTGAAAATCGGAGAAATAACTGAAAATACGGTGAAAAAATACTTTGACAAGGGCCTTAAGTATTTTCAACAGGTTGACATTCCTGAAACCAGAAAAGAGAACCTAAGAAGCTTTGTGAATAAAATGATAATCCGTGATTATTAATTATACTCCTGTTTTTTATTCTCAGAAAATAGCAAATTGATTGTTATATTTTTCAAACAATTGCTCTGCTGTTGCAACAAGTTCAGATTGATTGTATTGCTGAGCAATTTGCATAGTACTACCTAACACCCTGATATGATATGTAATTTCATCAATAATTCTATTCTGATCTTTTTGTTTGAAAGTAGAATAATAGGCTAAATGTCGATCAGAAATGTCAAGCATTTTTTTATAAATGGCTGTTCCTTTCTCAAACTGGTTAATTCTAAAGTAAGTTTCAGCAATTCCCGGCATAAAAAGATGGTATGGTATTTTTTCATGAGGTGTAAGTTCGATAATACGATCCAGAACTTCTTCGGCTTTTTTGTAATCTCCTTCCTCAGATAAAGCAATTGCCAAACGCATAAATCTGAATCTAAGCCGTATAACTGACAAAGTCCGGAGATGAAAATGATCCAGGATAACATCATCTTCATTCATTCTTCCATATTTAAACTCGTTCATTAGTTTATTGTACAGAATTTCTGTATCAATTCGCCCTTTCTCAAAGTTTGACCGTGTAACCGTTTTAATAGGTACCAGTCTGTAGGCAAGTCCGTCAAGTTGTGTATAATCACTGAGCCCCAACTCATCAGTATGATTCGTTCCTACAAAATATACCGGTCTTTCCCAATTGTTATTTGCAAGAAAATCAAGGGTTGCCAGATTACTTTTTGAAAGGAAGTTGCCAGTTATTCTTCCTTCAACTTTTTTTACAATTTTGGAAGCATTCGCAGATTTTACAGTACCATTTTCAATCACTTTAGCTGAATCAACCTGAAGAAAAAACTTTCTTGCCGGAACATAATCAAGAAATTCGCCGTTTCGCGCGGCCAATTTGGTGGAGTTTAAATCACTGACAATAAACTGTACAATTTCACGAGCATCATAAGCCTGATCAAATCTCTCATAAACATGAACAGCATCGCGAGTCCCGTTTGTATATTGTTCCGATTTCAAAGTGAGCGGCAAGGCATCAGATTCATATACTTTACATTTCATCTGATCAATATACCAGTCCATATTAAGAAGCATCAGATTAACTATGCGCACATCAGTGCGGATCCCCTCTACTTCCTGTGCATACCAAAGAGGAAATGTGTCATTATCTCCGCCGGTGAACAATATACTGTTTGGCTCACATGAGACCAGGTAATCATAGGCAATATCTCGTGCAGTATAACGTCCGGAGCGATCGTGATCATTCCAGTTTTCTCTGGCCATGATTCCGGGAACAAATGCCATACATATAAGTGTAATAAAAACCGATACCGGGATATTTTCAGCTTTTTTACCAATCAAATCAATGATCCCCAGCACACCTAAACCAATCCAGATGGCAAACGCATAAAACGATCCTGCATATGCATAATCTCTCTCCCTCGGTTGATTTGGTGTTTGGTTGAGATACACAACAATTGCAATACCTGTCAGAACAAATAGCATAGTTACTATGGAAAAATCTTTCTTGTGCTTGTTCATATGATAAAACAATCCGATCAGTCCAAGTATCAGTGGCAAAAGATAATATTTATTCCGTGCCGGATGATTTTTTATTTCATCGGGCATGTTTTTAACGGATCCGATAATGTTTTTGTCAATGCCCGGGATCCCTGTTATCCAGTTGCCATTTAGTGGCCCCCCATAACCTTGTACATCATTTTGACGTCCTGAGAAATTCCACATAAAATACCTGAAATACATATGCCCCAGTTGATAACTAAAAAAGAATTTTAAATTGGATCCAAAACCTGGTTTTTTCTTAGGATTATTTCTGTTGTATACAATCTTTCCGTTTCTATTGGTTACGATTGCTCCATTTTCGTCTTGCCTGGGATAATAAAGATCTTTCTCTTCAAGTCCTGCCCATTCAAGATACACCTTAATATGTTCGGGGCTATTGCTATACATGCGTGGGAAAATTGTTGTAAACTCTTTTTCATAATTGGTAATGGTCTTACGATTTGTAACTACGTATTCCCCGTTTCTCCTGGTATAAGTTCTTTTCCCTTCTGTAATCTGAGGATTGGGAGCATTAAAATATTGCCCTTTAACCAACGGTCTGTCTCCATATTGTTCCCTGTTCAGATAGTACATCAATGAAAAGACAGTGGAAGGATTGTTTTCATTCATCGGTGGATTTGCCAGCGAACGAATGACTATCATTGAAAAAGATGAATATCCTAAAATTATTACTGTAATCATAAGAATAATTGTATTTGCTATAATTTTTTTTCTTTTGTGCGTATACAATATCCCGTATATAAGTCCACCGATAAGTAAGGCAGCATAAAACAATACTCCTGTATTATAGGGTAATCCAAATCCATTTACAAACAGCAATTCAAATTTTGAAGCAAACCAGATAACTCCTGGAATAATAACATACATAACTCCTCCTAAAATAATACCTGAAATAATCAAAGCAGTTATAATTCCCCTGGTAGTAGGAGTGTATTTTTTAAAATAGTAAACAAGTACAATAGCTGGTATAGCCAATAAATTAAGTAAATGGACCCCAATGGATAAACCCATTAAATAAGCAATAAAAATAAGCCACCGGTTGGCATATTTTTCATCGGCTATATTTTCCCATTTCAAAATGGCCCAGAAAACAATCGCGGTAAACAGAGATGAACTTGCATATACCTCACCTTCAACAGCCGAAAACCAAAATGTGTCTGAAAAGGTATAGGTCAATGCTCCGACCAATCCACTTCCCAAAATTGCCACAAATTCCCAGGGTTTTAGCTGATCTCCGGGTTTAATGATTTTAACAGCCAGGTGTGTAATCGTCCAAAACAGAAACAGTATTGTAAAAGCACTAACTAATCCCGAAAGTGCATTCACCATTAAAGCAACTTTTGTGACATTTCCTCCCGCAAACAAAGAGAAAAACCTGGCAACAATCATGAATAATGGTGCTCCGGGAGGATGTCCAACCTGAAGCTTGTATGCACTGGCAATGAATTCCCCGCAATCCCATAAACTTGTGGTAGGTTCCAGGGTTAATAAATAAACAATAGCAGCAATCAGAAATACCAGCCATCCCAGAATTCTGTTATAAAACCTTAAAGTTTTCATGAAGAATCAAATATTTTCGGAAATTTCAAGCTCCTAAGATAGTTATTTTATGAAGGTATCTATCAGAATATCAACAAACCTGCATAAGAATACTATTAAAAAAAGTTAATGCTGCCGAAAAATTTATGGGTTGAAAAAGTCTAAAACAATGGAACAGAAAAGAATATTAAGTGACAGGGGAGATAATGATTGATAAAATAACAAGGAGTATTGGAATATTAATAAAACCAACCGAATTTAAATGAAAGGTAAACGGAAGGTTTAAAAAAGTCCTTGGCGGTATAAGATGTCCCTTCTATGCCTGAACCGGTAACATAACTAATACTTGTGCCAACTCCCAGAATAAAAAATCTTGAAAAATTCAGCTCAATTTCTGCAATTGGTGTAAGCACAAAGACAGTTTTGCTGCTTATTTCTTCAAAATCGCCATCATCAAGTTCAACTCCCTGAGAAATACTGCCCCATCCTGTTTGAGCAGAGAGAGAAAGATGAACCGGTCTGTTTGGTGCAAAAATATAACCAAACCAAAGACCTCCATGACCAAAATTCATTTTGTACGGTTCATTGTATTTGTACGATAACTCGTTTGTTTTACCAAATCCATACCCTCCGAAAAAGGTATTCCCAACTACTATTGCCCCTCCGCCTCCCATCATATGTACAAAATCATCCCCAATGGCTGTAAATATCATCATAGGCCCGCCAAAACCGGTAACTCGCAATTTCTTTGAATCATCTCTCTTAAAAATAGTCTTGAATTCATCATCCTGTGCAAAGGATGAAATTACAAATGAGGTACAACATACAAATAGTAATACTAGTTTTTTCATGAAAATAAACTTATTCATAAATTATGTAATTCCAAAACTTATTAGAAAGACAACTTATTTTATTATTGGTTGCACCATAATTGCCTTAAAAAACTAGAGGATTAACATTGCATCACCATAAGTGCCAAATCTATATTCTTCTTTAATAGCAATCTTATATGCTTCAAAAAGAAAATCGAATCCCGCAAATGCCGATACAGACATCAATAAGGTCGATAATGGCAAATGAAAATTTGATATCATGCAAGTAGGTACGCTGAATTCATATGGCGGAAAAACAAATTTATTTGTCCAGCCATCAAAAGTTTTAAGATATCCCTGGGTAGATACTGAACTTTCAAGAGTACGCATTACCGTTGTTCCAACTGCACAAATCTGCTTTTTATTGTCTTTGGCCCGATTCACTATATCCACTGCTTTTTGAGGGATAATAATTCTTTCAGAATCCATTTTATGCTTGGTCAGATCTTCAACATCTACTGTTCTGAAGTTGCCCAGGCCAACATGCAGAGTAATCTCTGCAAATTCCAATCCTTTGATTTCAAGTCTTTTAAGAAGCTCCCTGCTAAAATGTAATCCGGCGGTTGGAGCTGCGACAGCTCCTTCATACTTAGCAAATATTGTTTGGTATCGTTCACGATCTTCAGGTTGAACCTCCCTTTTAATAAATTTGGGAAGTGGTGTTTCTCCCAAACCATAAAGAGTTTTTTTAAACTCTTCGTAGTCTCCATCAAAAAGAAAACGCAATGTTCTTCCTCGCGAAGTGGTATTGTCAATCACTTCAGCCACAAGCAAATCATCCTCTCCGAAATAAAGTTTATTGCCAATTCTGATCTTTCTTGCAGGATCAACCAAAACATCCCACAAACGTTGTTCTTTGTTAAGTTCTCTTAATAAAAAAACCTCAATTTCTGCTCCTGTTTTTTCTTTATTCCCATATAACCTGGCCGGAAAAACTTTTGTATTATTGAACACAAGTGTATCGTGTTCTTCAAAATAATCAATTATATCTTTGAATATTTTATGTTGAATTGTATTTTCTTTCCGATTTAGAATCATCAATCTCGATTCATCCCTGTTTTCAGAGGGATACTTGGCAATCAGTTCTTCTGGCAGATTGTATTTATACTGTGATAACTTCATGATCAGCAAACCTTTCTTTATATGTTTTTAAAAATTCGACCTTTATACGTAATAAAATTAAAATAGTTACAATATGTTCAACTCTTTTTTAAATTTTTCAACTTCAAATGCATCTGCTAAAGAGTAGTTGCCTATTGCTGTGCGTTCCAAAGCAGTTAAATAGCCTCCTGAATTTAAACTTTTCCCTAAATCACGTGCAATTGCCCTGATGTATGTCCCCTTACTGCAAATTATTTTGATTTTTAACAAAGGAGATTTATATTCAATCAATTCGGAACTAAAGATTTCAACCTCAACAGGATCAAGTGCCCTTGTTACACCTTCCCTGGCCAGTTCATATGCCCTGATTCCACGAATATTTTTTGCGGAATACAAAGGTGGTATTTGTTGAATTTTTCCTTTAAATAAATTGAGTCTCTGAGCAATCAGTTTTTCATTAATATGTTTATATTCAAATGTTTGATCAATTTTTGTTTCCAGGTCATATGAAGGAGTAGTGGCTCCTAATTGGATTTCAGCTATGTATTCTTTAGGCATATTCTGAATCTCACCAATTCGTTTTGTTGCTTTTCCTGTACAAAGAATAAGCAATCCGGTTGCCAGGGGATCGAGAGTGCCTGCATGACCAACCTTCAATTTTTTCAGTCCACTGAATTTACATAAAAAATAACGTATTTTATTTACAAGATAGTACGATGTCCAACCATAAGGTTTATTAAATGCCAGTATTTCCCCTTTTTGTAATTTTTCTCTCGTATAATCCTGTTGCATTCAATGATTTGTTTACATACTGAAAAAAAGTGTAAGCCCTGCAATCAATGCACAGTAAACAGCAAAATAGATCAGCTTACTATTTTTTACTATTCTGATCATTAATTTACAGGCAATAAGGCCAACAATAAAAGCTGAAACAAATCCAACCAACAATGGAAATACATTTGTTGTTTCAGAGATAAGTTTGCCGGAAAACAAATCCATCCCTGTCTTCCCGAGTATTGGTAACAATACCATAAGAAAAGAAAAACGAGCAGAGTCTTCTCTTCTGTTCTTAAGCATAAGTGCAGTAGCAATTGTTGCTCCCGATCTCGAAATACCAGGCAAAACAGCGCATGCTTGTGCAATACCAATAATAAATGCATCCCGAAAAGAAATAGATTTATTTTTTGGTTTAGCAAAATAAGTAAATGCGAGTAATAATGCCGTAATAAATAACATGGCAGCAACAAGAATCAATGTGCCGGAAAACAGGCTCTCAATCTGAGTTTCCATAAAAAGTCCGACAAAGATAACCGGTATGGCTGATAGAAAGATTTTAACAATGTATTGTGTTTCAGAATTCCATTTAACCTTAAAAAATCCCGATAACAATATGGTAAGGTCTTTTCTGAATACGATTATAGTACTGCAAACTGTTGCCGCATGTACAACAATATCGAATGTAAGATCATTTTTTATTTCAACACCAAGAAGAGCTTTACTGATCTCAAGATGTCCACTGCTGCTTACGGGTAAAAATTCCGTTAAACCCTGTATTATACCAAGGATCAAGGCTTTTATCCAATCCATCTAAATTGATTTGGGAAAACAAATTATTCTTCTGCTTCTTTGGGTTTTCTCATAATTGCCCAGATTTCAAAAATGAATCCTATCAGCACTACTATCGGAGCAAGAGTTATTCTCCTGAAGCTAAAAATTTCTTTCTCATTGAATATATTCGGATCCACGGATTTGCCTCCTATCATTAAGGCAAAACCAATAACAATGATAATAAATCCAACGAGAAGATATTTATAATTCTCCTTTGGTAAGGCAAAATTATCACGTGTTTTTTTTGGTGTGTTTTTCTGAGCCATATCAATTGTATAATTTATCTGTCTTTATATGTAAATACTTGGTTACTGCAGCATAGGTCGAAATCCAATTAATTACTACACCAAGTACAATTACAATACCAAATAGTATTGCAAGTATCTGAGTGTCATCCAAACGGATAATTCCATTCATTTCATTTTGCAGGAAATAGACAAATCCTATCAGAATAGCAATTGCCAGGAGGGCGCCAATACCCCCCTGTATAGCTCCACTGATTAAAAATGGTTTTCTAATATACCCTGCGGTAGCTCCGACAAGTTGCATTGTACGAATAATAAATCTCTTGGAATAGATTGCAAGACGAATGGTGTTATTGATCAATGCAACTGCAATTAACAACAAGAATCCGCTAAAAATCAATACGAACAGGGTGATCTTTCTTACATTTTCATTCACTGTATGAATAAGATTCTTTTGATAATATACTTCTTTAATCTGTTCAAATTCCTTAAGATCGTTTTCAATAACCTGAATGCTGTCGTTATTAGCATACGATGCGAGAAATTTCACTTCTATTGAAGCAAGCAGAGGATTATGTCCGATAAATTCAATGAAATTTTCTCCCAATTCCTCCTGTAATTCAACAGCAGCCCTTTCTTTGGGTATATATTCTGTTTCTTTAACATAATTTTTTGCGTCAAGTGCTTTTTGAATCTGATAGATATCCACCTCTCTAACATTATCTTTTAATATCACCTTGAAAATGATGTTTTCCCTTACATAATCGGATATTCGTTTGGTATTTAATAATAACAATCCCACAGAACCAAGAAGAATCAATAAAAGGGTAATGCTGATAGTAGAGGTAAAATATGAACTTCTAAGCTTTCTTTTTTCAATGTTATTTTCTTGTGCAGACATAAATAAGGTGCTCATACCTGATCAACAAAAATAAGAAGAATTATTGGTCAGTTATTATCATTGGTGGTATAAAAAATGTTAAACCGGGATCAATCAATAATAGAAACCCATCCAAATTTATCCTGGTTATCGCCAGTCTGGATATTCGTAAGTTTATGATACAATTTATTGCATACAGGTCCTACTTCATTCCCCTTACAATACTCATAAATTCTATTTGTTTCAGGATCAATGATTTTTCTGATAGGTGTAATTACAGCAGCTGTTCCGCATGCTCCAACTTCATCAAAGTCAGACAATTCATCGACCAAAACAGGTCTTCGCTCAACTTTCATTCCCTCATCAGCAGCAAGTTCCATCAGACTCATATTTGTTATTGATGGTAAAATTGACTTAGAATCCGGCGTAATATATGTATTCCCCTTAATGGCGAAGAAATTTGCAGGCCCTGCCTCATCAATATACTTCTTTTCTTTTGCATCAAGATATAATGAGGTGCTTAACCCGGAATCATGTGCTTTTTTCAAGGATTTCAAACTGGCTGCATAATTCCCTCCCACTTTATATGCTCCCGTTCCCAATGGTGCAGCACGATCGTATTCCCTGCATATCATTATGTCAACTGGCATAAATCCGTTTTTGAAATAGGGCCCTACCGGAGTTACAAAAACCATGAACAAATATTCCCTGGCCGGTTTTACTCCTACTTCAGGACCAAGTCCGATATAAAGAGGCCGGATATACAAAGTGGCACCATAACCATAAGGAGGAACATAGTCTTCATTGAGTTTAACTGTTTTGAATACGGCTTCCTTAAAGATATCAACAGGCAATTCCGGCATTAATATCCCCTGGCCTGATCGATTCATCCTTTTGGCATTTTCTTCCCATCTGAATAATCTTATTTTATTATCCTTGCCCCTGTATGCTTTCAATCCTTCAAATACTTCCTGTCCATAATGAAGACAAGTGGATGCCATGTGAAGATTTATGTATTCTGAATCTGTGAATTCCAATTCATTCCATTTCCCGTCTCTATAATAGCATCGTGCGTTTGGGCCGGTCTTCAAATAGGCAAAAGAAATTTTATCCCAATCAGGTTTTTCCATAATACCTGCGTTAAGCAATAATCTATTTTAATAAGAATTTCAAAAATAAAGAATTGGATGCATCAAAACAATGATAAAACATGTATATATTTTTAATTCTTTTTGTTTTTGAAAATATAATATACTTTAGTTTTACAAATATAATTCTTATCTTAATGCCTAAATTTGTTACAAATTATGGAGCAGGAAAAAAATATTATTCTTGTTACATGGGATTTTTCAGAAAAATCTGAGTGCGCATTAGAACATGCAATCCTTGCTGCAAAAAGAATTAAGCACGATATTGGCCTCGTTCATATCGTAAAAAAGGATTCTGAAGCAAAATCTGCCGAAGAACGTATTCGGGGAGCTATTTCCGAAAAATTTTCCCAACTTGAGCAAAAACCCCAGATTATTATCAGGCATGGAAATATTTTTTCAACAATCACTGATCTTGCAAATGAGTTGGGTGCAAAATTGGTATTTATGGGAACTCATGGAATTAAAGGAATGCAAAAATTTCTTGGTAGCTGGGCGCTTAAAGTAATTGCTCATACAAAAGTGCCTTTCATCGTAGTACAAGAAAAACCTTCCCGTGATACCTATAAGAATATTGTTATCCCCATCACTTTTCGTAAAGAAAATAAAGAATGTATTAACTGGGTAAATTATTTTTCAAGATTTTTTGGATCACATTTTCATATTTTTAAAGCAAAACATTCCGATCCAAATTTTGTTAAAGGGCTTGATTCTAATATATTTTTCCTTAATAAATTTTTTACTAGCAAAGGGATCTCTTTTGAAATCGCAGAAGCTCCAAGTGAATCGAATTTTGTCCTTGAAGCTGTAAAGTATGCTGCAAAAATTGAGGCTGATGCCATTTTAATTATGGTTACTAAAGATATTGGTTTTGCAGATTATGTGCTTGGCGCGCATGAACAATACATCATTGCAAATGAAGCAAGACTCCCTGTGATTTGCATTAATCCGAAACCTCCTAAACTAGGAGGAAGCTTTAGTGCATCAGGAGGATAAAAACATTTAATTTGGTTTATTATATAATAAAACAAGGACATTTCAGTCCTTGTTTTTTTATTTGATAAAAAATAAGATTTTTACATTGATGGGATTCTTAAACAAAGAAAATGAACCTGATATTTGCTACAAACAATCTGCATAAACTTGAAGAAATAAGAGCTGCAGCTCCAAAACAATATCATATTTCAGGACTAAAAGATGCAGGAATCATTGAAGAAATCCCTGAAACCATGGACACTCTTGAGGGAAATGCTATTGAAAAGGCAAACTACATTTTTAAGAAATATTCTCTTCCCTGTTTTGCCGATGATACCGGTTTGGAAGTGCAGGCTCTTAATAACAGACCGGGAATCCTCTCAGCGAGATATGCAGGACCACATGGTAACTCCGGCAAAAACATTGAAAAACTTCTGAAAGAAATGACCGGGATTGAATATCGTAACGCCCGATTCAGAACCATTATAGCTTTTATTAATAATAAAATAATAGAAACTTTTGAAGGAGTAGTTGAAGGAAAGATTGCTCTTAAAGAAGCAGGGGAAAATGGTTTTGGTTATGATCCGGTTTTTATACCCTTCGGATCACATAAAACCTTTGCGGAAATGACAATTGATGAAAAAAAAAGAATCTCACATAGATCGATTGCTTTAAATAAATTTATTGATTTCTTAAGAGATTTCTCAGATAGGCAACTTTTTGAGACAAACCTATGATATTATTTTATGCCTCTAATAATAATTATTTGCAAATATGAACGTTAACTCTTTGATTTCTTCTTTCAACAGCACAGTAGCATAATAAATAACCGGGATGAAAACATTTAAACTGTATTTATTTATAATTTATGCCATTCTGGGATGTCCTGAAAAGATTAACTCGCAAATTCTGCAGGGTGAATGGCGTGATCATTTGTCTTATTCATTTTGTTATCGAATTGCTGAAGCAAATAATATTATTTATTGTGCAGCACAATCCGGAATGCTTTCTTACAACAAAGAAACAGGAGAAATCCAAAAACATTCGAAAGTTACGGGCTTGTCGGATGTTGAAGTTAGTACACTGGCTTATTCTCAGTCTTCTGATAAATTAATTGTCTGCTATCTGAACGGAAATATTGATATCGTTAATCTGAGTGACGGATCGATAACCAATCTGTCTGATATAAAACGAAAAAGTATAACCGGCAATAAAAGCATCAACAATATATACATATACAATTATTTTGCTTATCTCTCCTGCAGTTTTGGCATTGTCGTAGTTGATCTTGAAAAAGAAGAAATAAAAGACAGTTATCTTTTCGGAGAAAATGGAACAACAATTCACGTAAATGATGCTACGGTTATTAATAATATAATATATGCCGCCACAGAATCAGGAATCTATACGGCAGATCTGAACAGCCCGAATCTGGTTGATTATAACTATTGGTCCCGAATTGATTTTTTGCCTGAGTTTACTTCAAACTACAGCATTGTCGAAACCCATAATAATGCTCTTTATGCTGTTTATCGTCAATCCGTTGCTGAAAGGGATGTTATTATCCTTATAGGAGATGAAAATTATTCCAATTGGAGTGGTCAGTATGATGACACACTACTAAATGATATTACTTCTTCCAATGGTTATCTGAGTATCAGCGGAAGAGAAAGAATTATTATCTATTCTCCCGATAACAGCATTTACCTTGATATTATCCTGTATGGCGTTCATCATACTTTTGTTGATTCCGAATCCGGTGTATATATTGCCAGCCTAATTTCCGGATTTACCAACCACCCTAATAACATTGATATCAGATATATGAAAATAAACGGCCCCAAATTCAGGGAGGTAAGCAAAGTTGAAGCAAAAGGAGACCGGATCTGGGTTTCTTCAGGAGGTCCCCAGAATAAATATGGTCATGGTGCTGCCTATTCTTTCATCGATAATACATGGACAAGTTATACTTTCAGGGATATACCAATGACAAAGATTCTTGGTAATACATATAAATGTGCTATTGACCCACAAGATTATGATCACGTGTTTGCTGCGGCTTTTTTATACGGAATAATTGAATTCAAAGACGGTGAAGTTGTCGATGTAATCGAAAAAGACGATCTTGAGATTTTTGATGATATTCCGGATGTAGTTGACTTACGGCCAGTTGGCATTCAATATGATGACCAGGGAAATTTATATATTTTATTAAGTTTTGTTTCCAGGCCTTTGGTGATACGTGATCATGAGGGAAACTGGACACGCCCAGAGCTATCAGATGCACTTTTTAACAGAGAAGGTATTCATTATTCAGATCTTCTTATTACTGATGCCGGGCAAATATGGATCTGTAGTGAGCGAGATGGTATTATTGTGCTTGAAGAAGATGGTTCCGGCAATTATTATTCAAACTCATTTATCCTTAAGAACCAGGATAATAATACTATAGCAAAAGCATACTGTTTAAATGAGGATAACGAAGGAGATGTTTGGGTGGGAACTGATAATGGCCCTATTTATTATTCACCTTATAATATAATGAATGAATCTGATGTGGACGGTTATCAGATTAAAATTCCAAGGAATGACGGGACAAACAATGCCGATTATCTTCTTGCAGGCGAAGCAATTCTCGATATTAAGATCGACGGAGGAAATCGTAAATGGTTTGCCACAGCAAATTCAGGAGCTTTCCTGATCTCAGAAAACGGAATGAATACTTTGCATAATTTCAGGGACGATAATTCTCCCTTACTGTCAAACAGTGTATCCGGTATTGGTATAAATGAAGAAACAGGGGAAGTATTTTTTGCAACAAATCTTGGACTCTTAAGTTATATGGGAAGTGCAACAAAAGGCTTTTCGGAATATACAGATGTTTATGTTTATCCAAATCCCATTCGACCGGATTACAATGGCGTAATTACCATTACAGGATTGGTGGAAAACTCCATTGTTAAAATAACAGATATTAGCGGAAATCTTGTTTTTGAAACAACTTCCCTGGGAGGTCAGGCGATCTGGAACGGTAAAAATTTCAATGGAAGACGAGTAGCTTCCGGTATATACCTGGTATTTCTGGCTAACGAAGAAGGAAGTAAATCTCATATGACAAAATTGCTATTTTTGCACTGATGTTATGCAATACAAAAGCAATAGTATTTCAATCTATTAAATATGGTGAATCCAGTTGTATCATAAAGACTTATACGGAAAAATTCGGAAAACAGTCTTTCCTTGTGCACGGTGTCAGAAAAAAGAAAAGTAAAATAAATGCTTACTTGCTTCAACCTTTTTCTTTAATCGAAATTATTGCTTATATAAAAGAAACCCGCGATCTTCATAAGATCAAAGAAATAAAACCGTTTGTATTTCTTAAAACCATTCATTTTGACATTCGTAAAAGTTCTATTGCCTTATTTTTAAGTGAAATTATTAACCGGACTTTGCATGAAGTAGAACCAAACAATCAATTGTTTGATTATTTGAACCACGCAATACAAATCCTCGATATCTCAAATGAAGGAATAGAAAATTTTCATCTTATTTTTCTAATGCAGTTCACAAAATTTCTGGGAATCTTCCCTAAAAACAATGTGGATCTGAAAAAATACAATTCCCCGAACAGTTTTCCCATTGAAAATTTATTGGATATATCCCTGACTGATACTAAAAAATTACGGATAGATAATCCTTCCCGTTCTGAATTGCTTGACCAATTGTTACATTATTATCATGATCATATTGAGGGTATGAATAAAATCAAATCGCTTGACGTTCTGCGTAATGTATTTGCAACCTGATATTTCACAGAATGATCCTGGAGTTATTAATTTTTCAGGACATCTTCTGAATTTCTGAGGCAATGATTTCACCGGAAACAAGTGAAGAAGGCATTCCCGGACCAGGAACAGTTAAATGCCCGCAATAAAAAAAATTTTTTAACCGGCCATTCCTGATTTTCGGTTTGAGAAATCCTGATTGAAAATAGGTGTTGGCTAAACCGAAAGCATTCCCAAGAAACGCATTGTAATCAGTCTGAAAATCTGATTTGGCATAGGAGCGTTTATAAATAACATGATCACGTATGGATTGTTGTGTAATTCTTTCCAGATGTTTTATAACAAGGTCATAATAATGCTCCTTTATTTTACCAGTATCCTCCAATCCCGGAGCTACCGGAATTATAACTGATAAATTCTCCATGCCCTTTGGTGCTGAAGCAGCATCTGTTTTGGTGGTACAACAGACATATAAAACCGGTGATTCCGGCCATTTATAATTATGGTAAACATCCTGAAGGTGAGCATCAAATGAAGTATCGTAAAACAGATTATGATGTTGCAGTTTCTCAAGCTTTTTATTAATTCCGAGGAAATAAATCAAGGCTGATGGAGCCATTTGTCTTTTGTTCCAGTATTTTTCTGAATAATTACGATATTCTTTGCTTAATAACTGTTCTGTATGATAATAATCTGCCGAAGAAACAAAATAACTGGCATGAAAATTTTTACCATGAGTATGTATACCTGTTACTTTATTTTCCATTATATCATAAGTTTCAACAGGGCTGTTTAAATGAACAGGAACCTGCAATTCATCAAGCAATTTTAAAATAGCTTCAACAATTTTATACATACCGCCTATCGGGTACCAGGTTCCTGATTTTAAGTCAGCATAATTCATTAACGAATAAAATGCAGGAATTTGTTTTGTTGATGCTCCGAGAGAGATCAGTGGAAATTCCAGGATCCTTATCAAACGTACATCATGAAAAAGAGTTCTTACATATTTTGCATACGAATGAAATACTTTATATTTTAAGATTCTGCTTAAAAACGGCCATGATAAATAATTAAACAGATTATATCCCGGATTATATATTAATTTATTTATTGCTATATCATAATTAACAGATGCTGAATGAAGAAGTTTTACTAATTTTTTACTGCTTCCTTTTTCTATTGTTTCAAATACATCCAAAAGTTTTTCCTCATGAGGGGAAATATCAAAATAACTATTTGAATCAAAAAAAATCCTGTACGATGGGTCCAACTGGACCAAATCATAAAAATCAGAAGAATGTTGCCCGAATGTATTAAAAAAGTGCTCAAATATTTCAGGAAACCAATACCATGTTGGTCCCATATCAAATGTGAAACCTTTGGCCTGGAAATGACGTGCCCTCCCGCCAGGTATTTCATTTTTCTCGAATACTTCAACATCAAATCCTCTGAAAGCCATCTGGGCTGCTCCAGACAAACCTGATAATCCTGCTCCTGTTATAATAACTTTCTTATTCATTGTTGCCTGATTAATTTTCATTGGTAAAGACTAGTCCCTTTGCAGAATAAGTCCTATAATCGCTGAAAATCGTTTATACATTCTATCTGTTAAACTGCTTACGATTAAGTTACATCAATTTTTTGTAAAAACTAAGTGGCAGGTAATGTTTTGGTATAAATCAAAATGGGCTTGAATGAACTTTATGCTTCACTACCGCTGGAACCTTTGCTAAATTGCTTTGGCGTTCCCCGGTCATTTTATGAGAATGCGGTCTGATTAGCCAATAGAACAGGTTATATCAAATGCATTTAAGTAATAAAAAGCATTCATCCGTTTTTCTGAATTAATAACGTATCTATTCAAAGAAATTCGTTAAGAAAGGTGGTGATATTATGCTTCAAATACATCTTTAAAGTAACAATACGCTTAGGAATCGATTTCATGCTATTGTATGAATTTCTGCACTTTGAGAGAAGAACTTGAAGACAGGGATTGCATGTTGTTAATGATATTTTTATTGATAAATATCTACATCCATGTTTTCTTCATCTTCATCTCTGAACCTAGATGCCACCAGAGTTGCTTTTTCCATTTCAAATGCCATTTGCCAGTCAGAGGATGCTTCAAAAAGATTTAATAGTTCATTTTTACATTCCTGACAAATTACATCATCTGTAAGGTTTTTTTTACAACGTTTGCAAGTTAGTTTTTTAGTGGTCTTTTTCATCCGCAGTGAAATATGTTGATAATCTCTAATACGCCCACTATTGACCAGAGGTTGCATTATTTCGTAACTTTAATGGTGATATGTATCATTGGTTAATTTCAAACTACTATCTTGTATTGTACGTATGACTATAGAAAGAATGTATTTAATGACATTCACAATTTATCAGACTAAAACTACGCCTTTGGCTTATTTTAAAAATGGCTATATGGCAATAAAGGGGAAATCGGTTCCTTTCGATCATCCCGATATATATGATGTAATCAGTGATAAATTAATGTTATACTCTGAAAATCCTGAAAAACATACACAAATTGATTTTAATCTCAGCGCAATTAATGCTGTTTCAAAAAGATATATAATCAATACATTCCGAATCCTTGAATACATTGGTTCAAAAGGTACTGACATTCAGGTGAACTGGTATTACCAAACAGATGATGAGGATGTTCAGGAACTTGGTGAAATTTGCAAATCTACTTTTAATATAAATATTCAGTTAAAACCAACTGAATAATTTGTTTCTTTTTGTAATTAAAAAGGGGCTGTCTCATAAGGGTCAGCCCCTTTTTGTATATAAAAGATTGTTGAAAGAAAAACGGGGGCAAAGCCCCCGCCCTGTAATTACTTTCGTAACTTACAGTATGTCTAGTACTTCAAAGATAGTCTTTAAAGACTACACCCCCAAACAAATGTTGTTACTTCCTCCAAGTTTGGAAGAACTCATTGAAGAAAACCATCCGGTACGTGTTGTTGATCGAGTAATTGATAAGATTAATATTGATGGACTCATCAAGACTTATCAGGGTGGAGGCACCTCTAGTTACCATCCTCGCATGCTACTCAAAGTACAGGATATACCCAGTAAAACACACTATATCAAGCAGTTAATTGCAAAGGCTGTCCATTGCGAGGAATGTGTCATAAATCTAAAGGAGAACGTAATATAACATACAATCATAATTTACACAGGCATAAAAAGAAAGCACGGGAATTACTTACAAGTGAAAAAGGAGTTAATTATCGCAGAAAAAGGGTATGGGATGTGGAAGGTACCTTTGCAATCTTGAAGCAAAATAAAGGTTTTAAAAGGTTCAGGCTAAGAGGAAAAGAAAAAGTGGAGATCGAGGCCGGATTATTAGTGATAGCGCATAATATTGCTAAAATTAGTGCCTGAGCCTATCCTTATTTTATCGGAGCCTTATTGACAAGGGCGCGTTGGGCGAAAAACCAGCGCATAGGGTCGGCCGTGGCTGGTGGGTTGCCTGGGTTTTTCTTGATTCTTTTGCTTTCTTTTCTCATCAAGGAGAAAAGAAAGGCCTGTCCGGCGAGGACATAAGGAAAAGAAAAATAAAAGGGGGCTTTTGAGACGCCCCCTTTTTTATGTATTATCACTTATTGTTTTTGTTGTGCTCCTTAATAAACAGATCAAGTGCCATGGTCATAGAGGGAGCATTAGGCATAGGAGCCTGTATATCAAGTCTTAATCCTGCCTCTTTAACAGCTTCTGCCGTTGAATTTCCAAATGAAGCTATAATGGTATCATTTTGTTTGAATTCCGGGAAATTTTTCATAAGAGATTTTATTCCTGAAGGACTGAAAAAAACCAATACATCATAATTAATCATTTGAAGATCTGAAAGATCACTGCTTACTGTTTTATAAAGAATTGCAATGGTGAAATTAACATTGTTTTCTTTTAGCAGTTCCGGTATTTCAATTTTATGCTGTTCAGAGAGAGGAACGAGATATTTCTCTACACAATGTTTGTCAAGCAGTTCCATTAAATCCAAAAATCTACCTTTGCCAAAAAATATTTTTCTCTTACGATAAACAATATACTTCTGCAAATAATGTGCAATGGATTCTGAAGTGCAAAAGTATTTCATAGAATCCGGAACAGAAATACGCATTTCATTCGCAACCCGGAAAAAGTGATCAATGGATGTCTTGCTGGTAAAAATTACTGCAGAATGATCAAGAATGTTGATCCGCTGTTTACGAAATTCCTTCGTTTCAATTGGTTCAACATGAATGAATGGTCTGAAGTCAATTCTTACATTGTTTTTCTCCGCGATTTCGAAGTAGGGTGATTTGTCAGATTGCGGTTCTGGTTGAGATACTAGAATATTTTTAATCTTCATATCTGAGAGCCTCCTTATATATCTTCTTCTATCTCAGCGAAATAATAATTTTAAAACTTACCACCAAGGGCAAAACTTCAAGCGTACAAAGGTACAAAAAGGAATAGAATTTCAAAATATCATTTTTAATAATTATTTGTAAGCCTCTGATGTACTTGAATATTGTAGCAACAGATACAATTCCCAATGTTGTTAATAATATTATTTTTGAAATGTATCCCGGAGTATACAGAGAAATAAAAATCACTGGCAGAAGAATTATACCTATGTTTTTATTTATCAGATATATATTGTGTATATATTCTGAAATTACAGGCAATGAATTGAAAACAATCCCCGTCACGTATAACACTATTAATCTTGCCAGAAGAACAAGCATTACAAATCCTGTTATCAGCAAATAACTCACAAAATAATTTTCAGAAACATGAAAATCATACAATTTCAGAATGAGCAAAACAAACAAGGAAAATAAAAAGATGTAATTTATATTTAGAATGAAGAAGGCTCTTCGTACAATAATATTTTTCTCACGAAGTATTTTTTCTGATAATTGAAAATTAACAAGTGTATTCATTACCTGTGTCAGGGATTTTTGGTAATATGTTTTAAGAATTATCAATAAGAAAATACTGATGAATCCAATACTTAGGGCCCAATTAAACACAGATTGCTGAGCTTTGCGTTCTTTGAATTCAAAAGTATTACCTGACACTTTTGAAGTGTCTTTTTCTGTATAATAAATATTTAATGGTTTATAATCAAAGGTTTTTTCTGATCCACGAAAGAGATGATACCTCTCAAATTTCCCGAGATCGCGAATTTCTTTTGTTTGAAGAGTATCTGAATTGATCGTATCATTTTGAACTTTCGCTGTTTGTTCAATTTTATAAGTTTTTTCAATAAATTTCTTTTGCTTAACAACAACAATGGAGTCTCTGTCTTTTATAATTTCCCTGGTTGTGTCCGCTATGTACAAATCCTCTTGAGAATCCTTTCTTATGGTATCTGCAGGATTTCCTTCGGGAATACTCTGTTCCTGTGACTCAACATTAACAGAATCTTGAAGAATAATAAATTCGGGTGAAAGGGGCATTCCTGTCTTATGCAATATTAAAGATACACTATATGATTGTTAATTAGAAATTGATGCTCCTCGCCGTGCTCCGTCGTACGCTGACGCTGAAGCTTTAGCGTAGGCGCCAGAAGCTATGGCGCAAGCGACAAGCAGCGAGGAATCTTCAATCCTTTTTTGTTTTTTTGCTCTCGCTAACCCCGTAGCAACCTGTCTGCCGCAAGCTATGGCAGGCGGGACTATGAGGAACCGAGCTTGCGAGCTCGACGTAGTCAATGCGATTGCAGGATTCAATAATGCAACACTTATCATTGGCGAAATTAACCTTAAAGGAACAAAAACAAAAGAAAATATATAACTTGTTCTCTGGTCTTTCTTAATCGTCATATTTATTCCTTGTTTTTAGTGTCAATGATTATTGTAACAGGTCCATCATTAATAAGATGTACTTTCATCATCGCCCCAAATACTCCTGTTTGAACTTCACGATGAAGGTATGTGCCAATGGCAGTGATGAATTTTTCGTATAGCGGAATTGCATGGTCTGGCTTTGAAGCTTTAATATAAGAGGGCCTGTTTCCTTTTTTTGTGCTTGCGTGTAAGGTAAACTGACTAACGACCATTATTTCACCATTTATCTCGTTTACAGATAGGTTCATTGTACCTTCATTATCATTAAAAATCCGTAAACGGCAAATTTTCCCTGCAAGCCAATCAATATCCTGATCGCTGTCTGCATTTTCCACACCAAGCATAACAAGCAAGCCTTTATTTATGGATGAATACGTTTTCTGGTGAATTTCCACCCTGGCTTTCTGTACTCTTTGAATAACTGCTCTCATTACTGTTTATTGATTGATGTTTTTCATTTTTATGCTGTTTGCTTAAAACAGGATTGTGATCACTATTACTACTATTTATGATCGAATAAAACACTTTTCTGCAAACCTATTTGCGCTAAATTCGTTAAAAATTATTAATGTGAAGTTATGCCAGCTTTTTTTGCACTAATTTTGTGTACATTTTGTAAACTTCTGAAATATGATGATTTGGAATAAACTAAAGGGTAGTCAGAAGACTATTATTGTTGCCGGATTAATTGGATTGTTTTCGTTTGGTTTTGTTGCTTTCAGTGATAAAGATTTCAAAATCGCAAAAAATCTTGACATTTTCATTACGCTTTTCAGAGAAGTTGATTTGTATTATGTAGATGAAAAAGATCCTGAAGATCTCATCAATTCGAGTATAAACGGTATGCTGGAATTACTTGATCCTTATACCACATATATCCCCGAATCTGATATGGATGAATTCAAATTCATGACAACCGGTCAATATGGAGGAATTGGCGCTCTAATTCGTAAAGCAGGTGATTTTACCATTATTTCTGAACCCTATGAAGGATTCCCGGCACAAAAAGCAGGCTTGATCGCAGGAGATACACTCTTGGCAATTGATGGATTATCAACAAAAGGGAAACAGATTCGTGAAGTCAGTGAGTTGCTTAAAGGTACTCCAAACACAGAATTGAAATTAACAGTGAAACGCCCGGGAGATTCTGTTCCTTTTATAAAAACCTTCATCCGTGAAAAAATAACCATTAAAAATGTGCCTTATTTCGGTATTATAGATGAAAACATTGGGTATATAAGACTATCGAATTTTACAAAAAACGCATTCGAAGAAGTGAAAAATGCCTTTATAAATTTGAAAGAACGAGGAGTTGAATCATTAATTCTTGATCTGAGAGGAAATCCAGGAGGATTGCTTGATGAATCAGTTGAAATTGCCAATATTTGGGTTGATAAAAATCAGGAAATTGTCAGTACCCGAGGAAAAGCACAACAATGGGATCAAATCTACAAAACAACAAAACTACCTCTTGATACTATTATTCCAATTGCTATTCTGGTAAACAGAGGTTCTGCTTCAGCATCTGAAATTGTCGCCGGTTCTTTGCAGGATCTCGATAGGGCTATTGTTGTAGGAGAAAGAACTTTCGGAAAAGGTCTTGTTCAGGTTACGCGCCCCTTAAGTTATAATACTTACCTGAAACTGACCACTGCCAAATATTATATTCCAAGCGGAAGATGTATTCAGGCACTTGACTATACACACCGAAACGAAGATGGTAGTGTAGGATATGTCCCGGATTCACTTATTTCAGAATTCACTACTAAAAACGGCAGAACAGTATATGATGGAGGTGGCATACGACCTGATGTTCAGGTTGATTTTTCACAACCTGCTAACATTACATTCAGCTTATATGCCCACAATTTGATCTTTGATTATGCAACCTCATTTTTTATTTTAAATGATTCTATACCAGCACCAGATCAATTTGAGATTACAGATAAGACTTATGCAGATTTCCTGGCCTTTTTAAAAAATAAAGTATTTGATTACAATACAAATAGTAATGAAAAACTGGATGAACTTATTGCAACCTCTAAAAGAGAAGGTTATTACGATATTGCTGAAGAAGAAATTGAAGCATTAAGGAAAAAACTGGATGCAGATACAGAGCAAGATCTTATTACTTTCCGGGATGAAATAGAAAGCTTGTTACGCGATGAGATTGTAAGCCGTTATTATTATCAGGAAGGAAGGATAATTTCCAGTCTTAAAGAGGATCCTCAACTGGATAAAGCCATAGAACTATTAAAAGAACCTGGAGCAATTATCTCAATACTCCATGGAACATATGAATTCAGTGATATTAAATTGGCACTTGATCGTTAATTTATTTTATTTGACTTCGACGTTTTTAATTCCCGGAATTATCTGATATTCTTTTTTTGAATATATGAATTGAATACATCATTATACTTTCTCATGATCGTCCCCAATACAGGATTATCCGGATTGAACAGGAAATTGTCTATCTTTCTTACAGGCAGAACTTTTGGTGATGTTCCGGTAATGAAGGCTGATTCATAGTCTTCCAGATCCTGCAATGCAATATCTGTTTCCTTTAATTTTATGTTGCTATTCTTAATAATCTCCAGGACATATTTTCTTGTAATGCCAGGCAATATGTATTTTTCTGAGGCAGAATATATCGTATCATTTTTTATCAAAAAGAAATTTGACCTGCTGCCTTCTGTAATAAATCCTTTATGATTTATCAGAAGTATTTCGTAAGCAGGTTCCTTCAATAGCACATTCTGAATTTTGTTTTTGATATAATTATTAATTTTAATCTGTTTAATCTGTGGATTATTTCTTTCAATCCTGAAAGTTAGGAGATCAACTCCACACTTATAATGTGCTTCATCCGGATATAAATGAGGAATGTAATAAGAGGCATATACAAGCTTTGATTTCAAAGGTCTGCAAAGAAATTTAATATTTCCCTGTTTGTATCTGTTCAACAACAACAGATTTGTTAAATTTTCCTTTGCGTCATTTTCATGAAAAAGATGGCTGTAGTTATAGGTTTTTAATGCAGACATTAGTCTTTCCAAATGATCTTCAATAAAAATCAGTATCCCTTGAGTGGTTCTCAGAACTTCATAAAACAGATACTTTGAATTATTAAATTGATTATTAATATCATAAGATCTATATGATTTATTATCAATAACATAAAAATCACATGACAATGTATCCATAATTATTGAGAAACAAATTCATAAGAGATTTTACCACGTTGTCTTGGATCGGCATTCAGGTCAATATTGAACAATGAAATCCTGGCCGACTGGAGAGCAGTTTCCATGATACAAATTTCGTTTGTCGATGAAGAAGCTACTGTAGCATTAATCACTTCGCCTTCCTGATTCACAACAATATCAATAACAACTTTCCCTCCGCGCTGGCATTTATATACCGGTATATGAATAAACCTATCCGTTCGTCCTTCCAACGAATATTCAATGCGTGTAGGGCCAGTATATCTTTTTTCATTCTTTTTTTCATCGGGCTTTTGTTTTATTTCCGAAGCAACTACAGGTTCATCAATTGATCTGTCAAGCTGCTGATTCAGCTCTTCTATATCAAGTTCTTCCTTAAGTTTTTCTATATATTTTTCGGTACTTATGTCTTCATGAATCTGGTTTGATGCATTTACTGCAATATTTTTTATGTCTTTTTGAGAAAGAGGTTCAACATTTGATTCCCGAAGCTTCTCTTCTTTCATCATCTGTTCAAGTGTCTTGTAAATTTCTTCATCAAATTCTATTACTATGGGTTCTTTATGGATATCATGCACTTTGTCAAGTCTGACAACCATGAATGCAATAAGCAGCAGAAGGTGGATCCCCACTGTACCAACAATACCGGTCAATATGTTCTTCTCCTCTTCTTTTAAAAACATTTATTATGTTTTAGTATTTGCTTTAACGAAAATAAAAAAATGTATGCCAATTTCTCTTTATTACGATCGATTCTTTTGGTTCGTTCTCAATTCTATTCATATTTTACATTTTATGCAATTTACATTCAATACGGACGTAACCTATACTATTTCCCCATGTTAAAAATCCGTGGTTTTTTATTGTTAACATTAGGGAAATAACCAATCAACGTAATGAAATCAGTAATAGTATGGATTAATGTCAGGAAGTAAAAAATTATATACTAAGATATTCATAAGAAATACATTTCTTCTGTTTTACTCATAACAGGAAGAGGCTGTCTCAAAAGGTAAATATTTTAATATAGCCACAAAGTCCCGAAGCTTCAAAGAATTCACAAAACTCTGATATTCAATTATATATTACTTTGTGGACACTTCGTGATTTAGTGTCTTGGTGGCGAATTTTCAACTTTTGAGACAGCCTCTTTTGCTCCTCAGGTTGGACTCCCTGCCCGCCGGTTCACCCGTCTTTGATGGGCAGGCGGGGAACCAACGACCCTCTGGTTAATCCCGACAGATCGGGACTCTAACCAACTGCACCCGTATTTCTCTCTTCCCCTATAACTCTTGCTTTTATTCTTGATAAATCTTTTGTCTTTATCAATTCTTCCAAAAATTGCCTGCTCTTTTGCCGTTTTATGTAACGCTCTATTCTTATCGCTTCGTTTCCTGATTCTCCAATCTCAAATACTTTTTTCATCTCCCAGGGCCGGTGTTTGTGAGTGTAACTTGTATAACAACAAGTATTATGACGTTTTAACCGAAGCTCAGGATCATCCGTATACCCTAGGTAGTATTTATCGGAATTTTGTGAATATATTATGTAGATATAATACATGATCCAATGCTTTACCTATAACAGGAAGACCGGTCATATACCGGCCTTTTGCTCCTCAGGTTGGACTCGAACCAACGACCCTCTGGTTAATCCCGACAGATCGGGACTCTAACCAACTGCACCCGTATTTCTCTCTTCCCCT
>JAFGQO010000097.1 GCA_016935615.1 Bacteroidales bacterium | reverse complement strand
GGAATGTGCTAAAATTTGTTTTTAGTTCCCTAAAATATATCTTTGTTTTCTTTTTAAGAATTCTATGAATAATCTACTGAGTTAAAGAGTAATTAACCACCCCGAGAGGTAATAAAATTGAATTTCTCAGCATTGTTCATAGTTGCATTCAAAATAATAATTGTAAATCAATTCTATAAATAAATCTCGAATTATGACAAATAAAATCACAAGTCTCGCAGAATACTTACAGAAATACAAAGAGAGTGTTGCCGATCCTGAAGGATTTTGGGCAAAAATTGCAGAAAGTCATTACTGGCATAAAAAATGGGATAAGGTGTTGGATTGGAGCTTTGAAGGAAAAGACGCACCTGTTGTAAATTGGTTTGTAAATGGAAAATTGAACATCACGGAGAATATATTTGAAAGAAATATGTTCATGCGCAAAGATCAGGTGGCAATTATCTGGGAACCAAATGATCCGAAAGAAAAAGAAATTAAACTTACTTACGGCGAATTGTTTGATAAGGTAAAAGAATTCGCAAACGGTTTACTCAAATTAGGTATTAAAAAAGGTGACAGGGTAGCCATTTATCTTCCGATGATACCTGAACTGGTCATTTCCATGCTTGCCTGTGCACGTATTGGCGCTTATCATTCTATCGTCTTTGCAGGGTTCTCTGCATCTGCTCTTGCCGATCGAATAAAGGATGCAACATCAAATGTTGTAATTACATCCGATGGCGGTTACAGGGGAACAAAAAGCATTCCTCTTAAAAGTATTGTTGATGAAGCATTGGAGGATTGTCCCACAGTAAAGCACACCATTATTTTTAAACACACAGGTGAAGATATTGTTTTTAAGAAAGAACGGGATATCTGGTGGGATGATCTTATTAAAGGTGTTGGCACGGATAATAAAGCCGAAGTGATGGATTCAGAGGATACTTTATTTATCCTTTACACTTCAGGTTCTACCGGAAAACCGAAAGGAGTAGTTCATACTATCGGGGGGTACATGGTATTTGCCGAATATACCTTTAAAAATGTATTCCAGTACAGCGATGGTGACGTTTTCTGGTGTACAGCTGATATCGGATGGGTAACAGGTCATACTTACATTGTTTACGGACCCTTATTATGCGGGGCCACTTCCGTTATGTTCGAAGGTGTTCCGACCTGGCCTGACGGAGGAAGATTCTGGGAAATTGTTGACAAATATAAAGTAAGTCAGTTCTATACTGCTCCTACTGCTATACGGGCATTGGTTGCTCTTGGTGATGAATTCGTTACCAAGCATGATCTCAGTTCATTAAAAGTATTGGGTACAGTTGGAGAACCCATTAATGAAGAAGCATGGAGATGGTATCACGATCTTGTTGGTAAGGGGCGGTGTCCGATAGTTGATACCTGGTGGCAGACAGAAACCGGTGGCATTATGATCACTCCCCTTGCGGGAATTACTCCTACAAAACCATCACTTGCTACTCTGCCTCTGCCCGGTATTCAACCGATTCTGCTGGACCATGAAGGAAATGAACTAAAAGAAAATGGTGTGGAAGGTATATTGTGTATCAAATTCCCATGGCCCGGCATGCTGAGAACCACTTACGGAGACCATAAAAGATGTTACGAAACCTACTTTTCCGCATTCAAGGGCCTTTATCTTACAGGTGACGGTGCAAAACGTGATGAAGAAGGATATTACCGTATTATTGGCCGAATCGACGATGTCATCAATGTATCCGGACACAGGATCGGAACAGCAGAAGTTGAAGACGCCATCAACCAACATCCGAAAGTGACTGAATCTGCAGTTGTTGGTTATCCTCACGACATCAAAGGTTCAGGTATTTATGCTTATGTAATTTGTGAAGAACTTTCTGATGCGGAGATGGTGAACATTGAAAAAGAGATCAGAGATACTGTCACAAAATACATTGGTCCCATTGCAAAACCAGACCTGATTCAGATCGTGAGCGGGCTCCCAAAAACACGTTCCGGTAAAATTATGCGACGTATCCTCAGAAAAATCGGTGAAGGTGATGCAACAAATCTTGGAGATACTTCCACATTGCTTGATCCAGGAATTGTTGAAGAAATCATCAACGGTGCAAAAGTAGAGGTGAAAAGATAATTTCAATTATTATAGTCAAAAAATGAAGTCAGAATAAACTATTCGATCAATCTTATTCTGACTTCTATATTTTAGTTTAATACTATGGAAAACAACAAAACAATTTACAGAGGGATGGTTGTTATAGGGGCCATTCTTATTCAACTTGCCCTTGGCGCTATATATGCCTGGTCTGTCTTCACACCTTCACTTGTGGAAACCGGATGGTCAAAAGAAAATACACAATGGGTTTTTGCTGTTGGTCTGGCTTCTTTCGCAATTGTTATGGTCTTTGCAGGTAAAAAGCTTACTGCCTGGGGGCCGCAGAAACTTGCATGGATTGGTGGTATAGTGCTTGGTTTGGGCTATTTGCTGGCTGGCCTGGTGGGAGGAACAAGTTTTTGGGCATTATTGTTACTTATTGGTCTGACAGGCGGAGCAGGAATAGGATTTGCATATGTAGTCCCTATCGCTGTTGGAATGCGCTGGTTTCCTGACAAGAAAGGGATGATCACAGGATTGGCTGTTGCAGGGTTCGGATTCGGTGCAATGCTTTGGGTTAAACTTGCAGGAGAATGGGGAAATCTGATCGGCAACATGGGATTATCAACAACATTTGCGATTTATGGAATAGCCTTTGCAGCAATGGTGATCATAGGCGGATTATGGATGAAATTTCCTCCTGCAGGATGGAAACCAAAGGGATTTAAGTCCACACTAACTGCTTCTGCAAATGATGGCAAAACCCTTGAATTCACCAGCAGTGAGATGCTCGGCAAAATTCAGTTTTATCTCATCTTCCTGACTTTTGTTTTCAGTGCAGGTGCAGGATTGATGTCGATAGGCCTGATGAAATTATATCCCATGGAAGCTTTACAAAATGCCGGCATATCTGCCACACAGGCAAGTGCCATTGCAGGTACAGCCATGGCTGTGTTCTTTAGTCTTGCAAATGGTCTGGGTAGAATTGTATGGGGTTTGTTGAGTGATAAACTGGGTCGCAAAACCTCCATTATCATAATGACCGCCACACAGGGTATTATTGTAATTCTTTTCACATATATGGCAGGAACTGAAGTATTGCTTTATCTTGGCGCAGCACTTATCGGATTTAATTTTGGAGGTAATTTTGCTCTTTTCCCGACAATAACTGCTGATACATTTGGCGCTAAGAATGTTGGCCAGAACTATCCTTTTGTTTTTCTTGCTTATGGCGTGGGTGGTATTTTAGGACCTATTCTTGGCGGAAAAATGGGTGATTTGGGGAATTTCCCATTGGCTTTTACTATTTCGGGTATTGCTGTATTGATTGGAACATTATTAACTATAATTGTAAAACCTGCCGGTAAATAAGAAGAGTTGGATTATTTAGACAAGTTGCTCGTGCAAATTTACTTCTCATGAACACTAAAGTATTGACCCGGTTCTGTGTCAGATGATTTTTACTTACAGTCTTCCATAAACAAACCCTCATTATTCCTTAATGTAAGGATATTATTTTCAATTGATTAACTTAGTATTCAATGAAATGTTGAATACCTAAAAATTTTAAAAATGCCAATAAAGAAGCTTGATCGTATATTCAGACCCAAAAGGATTGCACTCATTGGGGTATCAAATGATCCCAAGAGTGTAGGAGGAATTACTTTAAAAAACCTGGTGGGTGGTGGTTTTGGCGGAGTGGTATATCCCGTAAACCCTAAGCGAGAGGCTGTGCTGGGCATTCCTTGTTTTCCCGATGTAAAAAGTCTTCCCAAAACTCCGGATTTGGCCGTTATCATGACAGCAGCCAAAATAGTACCGCAGCTGGTCAGAGAATGCGGAGAAGCCAGTATACCGGGATTAATTATTATGTCGGCAGGATTCAAGGAAGCAGGTGAAGAAGGTAAAAAACTGGAAGAACAGGTGAAAGCAGAAAAGGCAAAGTTCCATGATATGCGGATCATTGGGCCAAATTGCCTTGGGATATTAGTACCCGGACTAAATATGAATGTAAGTTTTGCCTCCGGTATGCCCAAAATGGGACACGTTGCCTTTATTTCTCAATCGGGGGCATTGTGTACTTCTTTGCTCGACTGGGCCTATGAAAACAATGTCGGATTTTCCTATTTTGTCTCCATTGGCAATTCCATGGACGTGAGCTTTGGAGATCTGATAGATTATTTCGGACAGGATCCGAACACGAAATCCATTGTATTGTATGTTGAATCACTTTCCAATGCACGTTCATTTATGTCTGCTGCCCGCGCCTTCGCCCGAAAAAAGCCTATCATAGTTTATAAATCAGGCCGCTTCCCCGAATCAGCAGCTGCTGCGGCATCGCATACAGGAGCAATGGCTTCTGAAGATTCAATTTATGACGCTGTTTTCAGAAGAGCGGGTATTGCCAGAGTGTATAACTATGGGGATATTTTTGATTTTACTGATCTTATTAGCAGAAGAAGAGCCCCGAAAGGATCTAACCTTGCAATAATAACCAATGCAGGTGGTCCGGGTGTAATGGCTACTGACTCATTAATATCCTGGGGTGGAAAGCTGGTGGAACTTTCCGAGACCACCATTCAGAAGCTGAGCGAAAACCTCCCCCCTTTCTGGTCACACGGTAACCCTGTTGATGTTCTTGGAGACGCTACCCCTGAACGATTTGCAAAAGCTACTGAAATAGTACTTGAGGATAAAAATGTGGATGCTGTCCTGGTACTTCTGACTCCTCAGGCAATGACTGCACCTACAGAAACTGCTCAGGCTATTGCTGATCTTGTAGGAAAAACATCAAAGACCATTATGGCGGCCTGGCTTGGTGGCGCAAGCATGAGAGAAGGTATGACTGTATTTAACAATACCGGTATTGCGGCATACAGCACGCCTGAACAAGCTATCCTTGCTTTTATGACACTTACACATTACTCTGAGAACCTTGAGCTTTTGTATGAAACTCCGAAAGAGATACCGGTTTCTTTCAGTTATGACAGAGATGAACTCCGAAAAAAATATATGCTGGAGATATTCCCTAAAGCGAAAATTCTCAATGAAGATGATTCCAAGCAACTCATCAATGATTACGGAATCGCAACTACACATCCTCAACCTGCATCGAATGAAGATGAAGCTGTGAAAATTGCAAATGAAAAAGGTTATCCTGTTGTGTTAAAAATTTATTCGAACGATATAACACATAAATCAGATGCCGGTGGTGTGGCATTGAATGTCAGAAACGATGAAATGGTGCGGGCTACATTCAGAAACATGATTAAAACAGTATCTGAAAAACTGCCGGATGCAAAAATTGACGGAATAACTGTTCAAAAAATGATCTCCTCAAAAGATGCTGTTGAACTGATCCTTGGAATTAAAAAAGATCCTGTGTTTGGCACAGTTATGCTTGTTGGTATGGGTGGTACTACTGCTGAATTGTTCAAGGATAAACGACTCGAATTTCCTCCTTTGAATGAGAGGCTGGCAATACAAATGTTGCAATCACTGAAGATTTATCCATTACTAAAAGGTTACAGGGGAAGCAAACCCAAAAATATCAACAAGTTAATTGAAGTTATCATCCGCTTATCCTATTTGGCAGCAGATTATCCGGAGATTGAAGAGTTGGATATTAATCCGCTTCTTGTGACCCCTGATGATATCATAGCACTGGATGCAAGGATTGTCGTTGATGAAAAACTGTTGTATCATCCGGTTAAGGATTACTCACATCTGATCTTAAGACCTTATCCTGAACGATTGACATCAAAAGTGAAGCTTGATGATGGAAATGAAGTTTACCTGCGACCTATTAAGCCGGAAGATGAGCCCATGTGGCTTGAATTGCTGGCAAGCTGCTCTAAAGAGTCAATATATCTTCGATTCAGATACGATTTTTATTATGATTCACATGAAGTTGCCTCTCAGTTCTGTTTTATTGATTATGACAGGGAAGTTGCTATCGTTGCCGAGATCACTGAAAAAGGAAAGAAAAAACTTATTGGTGTCGGACGATTAATTGCCGACCCTGATGTTGAGATCATGGAATACGCAATTCTTATTACGGATGAGTGGCATAACAAAGATCTGGGATACATACTCACGGAATTTTGTATAGACATTGCAAAGAATAACGGAATTAAAAAACTTCTTGCTGAAACAACAAAGAACAATAAACCAATGATCTCAGTATTTAAAAAACTGAACTTTAAAATTCATTTTAATGAAGATACTACTGTTTCCGTAACCAAAATGTTAACAGAGGAAGAGTAATACCGTACTAAACAGTTCAATCTGAAAGAAAGGAATTTCTCCCGGAAGTGAAAGCCAAGCATCCGGGAGCTTTTTTGAAATCTCATGGATCTGAAAAAAATTGAAAAAGCAGCAGAAATAATTCGTAACGCCAAATATGCTGTCGCTTTTACTGGTGCCGGCATTTCTGTCGATAGTGGAATTCCTGCCTTCAGGGATGAAAATGGCATATGGAATTCTCATCATCCCATTTACCTTGAAATCGATTTTTTTAAAAAAAAGCCACTCCAGTCATGGCTAAAGATCAAGGAAATATTTTATGACAATATTGATGAAGCAGAACCAAATATTGCTCATAAAGTCCTTGCTAAAATGGAAAAAAGAAGTTTCATTGAATCGATAATCACTCAAAACATTGACAATCTTCATCAAAAAGCAGGAAGCAAATATGTATATGAACTCCACGGCAATTATAAACGCCTGATATGTATGGAATGCAGCTCGGAATATGATATTAGCTTTGCCAATCTGGATTTCCTGCCCCCCACATGTTATGTTTGCAAGGGAATATTAAAACCCAATATAGTTTTCTTTAATGAGCCTATCCCTCAGTTTGCTAAAACCCGATCGTTCGCTGAAGCAAAAAAAGCAGATGTAATGCTGATTATCGGGACCAATGCAGAAGTACTTCCGGCGGCAGATCTGCCGGTAATTGCAAAAGAACATGGAGCAAAAATCATTGAAATAAACATCAAGGAATCTCACCTGACAGAATCAACATCCGATGTTTTTCTTAAAGGAAAAGCCACTGACGTTCTTAAGATAATTGGCAAATACCTGTATCTCTAGATAATTTACCGGCTTTCCAATCCATCCTGTACAATCTTCATCATTCCACTTTTTTTTCATGATGAAAATCATAATGCATATAGTACACTGATAATGCATTAATTAGTAACTTTCAGTATGAAGATACTTGTTTTTAACTGTGGAAGTTCCTCCATTAAATACCAGCTGTTCGATATGCCCGGAGAACATGTTCTGGTAAGGGGAATTGTTGAAAAAATAGGATTGAATCATGCATGTGTAAAATATGAAAGAGTTCCCGCAGCTGAAATTGCTTTTGAAAAAGAAATTGCTGATCACCAGGCAGGTATTGATAATATCCTGAATCTTCTGACAGATAAAAATAACGGCTGCCTGAATAATATAAAGGAAATAGAGGCAGTAGGTCACAGAATAGTACATGGTGGTGAAGAATTCAAATCAAGTGTTTTAATTACAAAAAAGGTTCTTAATGAAATAGAAAACTGTATCGAACTGGCTCCTTTGCATAATCCCTCAAATCTCAAAGGAATATATGCCATTGAAAAAATCATACCCGGGATCAGGCAAGTTGCAGTTTTTGACACACAATTTCATCAATCTATGCCGCCTCATGCCTATTTGTATGCCATCCCATACGGATACTATGAAAAAGGCAAAATCAGGAGATACGGTTTTCATGGCATGAGTCATTTTTATGTTACACGGAAAGCTTGTGAATTGTTAAATACTGCCATTGAAAAAACAAAAATAATCAGTTGTCATCTGGGGAACGGATCTTCAATTACAGCTATAGATAAAGGAAGATCTATCGATACTTCTATGGGATATACGCCACTTGAAGGTCTTATCATGGGTACACGATCAGGTGATTTGGATATCGGTGTGGTAACTCATATTATGGAAAATGACCATTTGGATCATACAGGTATAAATACTTTATTAAACAATGAAAGTGGCCTGTTGGGAATCTCAGGAATTTCATCTGATATGCGGGAAATTGAGTCGGCATCAAAAGATAACAACAAAAGAGCTCAAATTGCTCTGGACATGTTCTGTTATCGAATAAAAAAATACATAGGTGCCTATTCTGCTGCATTAAATGGTCTTGATCTATTGATCTTCACAGGAGGAATTGGAGAAAACAGACCTGAAATACGTAAAATTGTATGTGAAAACCTCGATTATTTAGGAATCAAGCTGGATGCAAACAAAAACAAGCAAATCCTTTCTGATGAAAATATAATCTCAGCCGAAAATTCAAAAGTGAAAATTATTGTAATACCAACCAACGAAGAACTTGTTATTGCCAAAGATACAATGGAAATAATTTCAGGAACTTAAAGTACCGGATAAGCATATGAAGACTCTAAATGAATTATTACATATTGTTCAAAATAAAAAAGAAAGAAAAAAAATCGTTGTTGCTTCTGCAGCAGATGAACTTGTGCTAAAGGCAATTTCAGAATTTCAAAAATTCGGACTGATAGAACCTATTCTTGTTGGCAAAAAAAATGAAATTTCGAGGATACTGGACGAATACAAAATCGCTCTTGACAATTACAACATTTGTTCTGCTGAAGATGATGTTGAATCTGCAAAAATTTCGGTTGAAATCGTCAGGAAAGAAAAGGGCGATATGTTAATGAAAGGCTTGCTTTCAACCAAAATATTTATCAAAGAAATATTAAATAAAAAAACAGGTATCAATACATCAGGATATTTTAGTCACGTTGGGATTTTTGAATCTCCTTATTACCATAAATTATTTGGATTAACAGACGCTGCAATAAATATTGCACCAGACCTTGCAACAAAAAAGCATATTATTATAAATGCTGTACAAACATTTCATAACCTGGGCATTGCCAAACCCAAAGTTGCATTGCTGGCTCCGATTGAAAGAATCAATCCCAAGATGCAGTCAACCATTGATGCGGCACAGCTCGTTAAAATGCAAAAATCTGAAAAATTTACAGAGTGCGAGATCGAAGGACCTCTGGCACTTGACATTGCTATTTCTGAAACCGCTGCCAAACATAAAGGAGTAAACAGCAGGATAGCAGGCAATGTTGACATTCTTGTTGTACCTGAAATTTCATCAGGAAATGTTTTTTATAAAAGTTTAACGTATCTTGGTAATGCAAAAGCGGCCGGAGTATTAATTGGTGCAGCAGCTCCTGTTGTTCTCACTTCCAGGACTGATTCACCCGAAAGTAAACTGTATTCTCTGGCTTTTGCCTATAACCAATGCAATCGTAAATAGTATTCATATTATGTTACATACAATTCTGGCAATAAATCCGGGATCAACGAGTACAAAAATTGCTGTATATCTTGGATCCAAACCCGTGTTTCTGAAGAATATTTCTCATCCTGCAGAAGAACTCAAAAAGTTCAATAGAATTACTGATCAGTTTGCCTATCGAAAAGAACATATTCTTAAAGAACTCACACATTCTCATATTGACATCTTAAAAGTAGAGGCCATTGTTGCAAGAGGTGGTCTTCTGAAACCAATTCAATCAGGAGTTTATCGCATCAACGAGCAAATGAAAAAAGATCTTCAGGAAGGATCGCTTGGTGAACATGCAAGCAATCTTGGAGGACTTATCGCCGATGAAATAGCAAAACAGATCCCTAATTGCAAAGCTTATATTGCAGATCCGGTAGTGGTGGATGAGATGCAGGATGTCGCCCGTTTTACAGGACACCCGAAATTCAAACGTCTTTCGATATTCCATGCATTGAATCATAAAGCCACAGCAAGAGCATATGCCCGGCTAATGAATCATAATTATGATGAATTGAATTTAATAATAGCCCATTTGGGAGGAGGAATTTCGATCGGAGCCCATTGCAAAGGTCAGGTTATTGATGTTAACCAGGCACTGGACGGAGAAGGACCATTTTCTCCTGAAAGAAGTGGAACATTGCCGTCCGGAGCACTGGCCAAAATGTGTTTTAAAGGAAATATCACATTGGATGAAGTTAAAAAAATGATTACGGGTGAAGGCGGATATATGGCTTACCTTAATACCAACGATGCATATGAAGTGGAACTGATGGCTCAGGATGGTGATGAAAATGCCCGATTGATACAAGATGCTATGTCCTATCAAATCGGAAAAGAAATTGGAGCTCTTGCGGCTGTCCTTAAAGGTGAAGTTGATGCGATCATACTTACGGGCGGAATATCACATAATCCCATGGTTGTTGAATACATAAAATCTATGGTTTCATTCGTTGCCCCTGTGGTAATATATCCCGGAGAAGATGAATTGCATGCCCTGATCTGGAATGGTTTGCTGGTCTTAAAAGGTCAGATCAAACCAAAGGAGTATAATGAATCTTATATGGTGAAGTGAGTTTAGAGTTTGAAGTCGGAAGACCGAAATCGGAAGATGAAAAAGTGAGAGGGTGAGAAAGTGAGAAGGTGAGAATATGGGAGAGTGAGAAAATGAGAAGTTGATTAGTTGATAAAAAATTGAGACCAGAGACTTGAGACTATTCTGTGGTTGCCGGTAAATCGTTGAACTGTTGAATCGTGTAACTGGGTAATTGTTTAATTGGTGAGTTAAGTAGTTTAGTGTTTAGAGTTTTAAGTTCAAAGCAACTTATTACTGATTACAGATCGCTGATTATTGGTTACCTGATGCCAGATTGAATCATTGGAAATTGGACATTAATTAGAATTTGGTGCTTGTGATTTGTTACTTACCAGCTAATGGTCTTTATGGTGTTGACAATGAAACAGGAAGAATTTTTCCATTGAAATATTTGTATCCGTTAATGGCAAAATCTACTATAAATTCTGCCATTTCATCAGGAGAAAGAGGTGCCTGATAATCCGGAAAGGCAGCACGTAACATTTCAGTTTGTACGGCACCCAATGCAAGAGAATTAACAAATATATTTTTCTCTTTTAATTCAACAGAAAGACATTCTGTTAAAACTGATAATGCAGCTTTGCTGGCACTGTAAATGCTTAATCCCGGGAATTTTACACTTCCCTGATAACTGCCCATACTACTTATATTAATTATATGAGTCGGGTGTTCTCCTCCCATTTTACTTAGTGATTTTTGAATCAATAATGAGGGAGCGACAAAATTCACAGTGGCCATACCAATTATTTCATCCGTATTTAAGTTCTCGAAATTCTTATTTAACAATAATCCGGCATTATTGATCAGGATGTCAATATGCTTGCAGTCAATATTCTCAGGCCATTCGTTTTTCAATAAATTTGTCATATCAAAAGGGACCGTAACTATTTCTGCATCAGGATTTAATTCCAGGCAATCTTTTTTAAGTTGCAATAACAGCTTTTCAGATCTGGCAATAAGATACAAGCGAACATCCTGAATTTCTGTTAACCTTTTTGCCATTGCATACCCTATTCCTTTGCTTGCTCCTGTAATTATTACATTCATAGTATTAAGTTTTGGTCTTATATTTGTAAAGCTATTTCATAAATACATAATATTCCATGAAGTTTAAAAAATATCTTCTTCTGGCATTTTTTTTCAGTATATGCATTTCATCCATTGCACAATATGAATATCCGGGCGAAACTGAAGATTCAAAAGATCAGAAGGAAAAGAAGAAAGGATGGTACCGGGAATCGAAGTTTTTTTTCGGTGGCAACCTGGGCTTGTCTTTTGGT
>JAFGQO010000096.1 GCA_016935615.1 Bacteroidales bacterium | reverse complement strand
TCGTACATTTTTAACTTTAACCCCACTTAGTTTAAAAGACATATCTCTACCGATTAATAGTCCTTTCTGTTCCATGCAACCATAGCAAGAAAAATCAAAGAAAGCCAACTCTTTTTCAGACAAATCGTTGGTTTCTTTATTTGGTTCAGACTCTAATTTATTCTGAGCAAATAACTCACCATTAATTGCAAAAATCCCAAGAACAATTGCTGTTGTCAAAATTGTTAAAATTGTTATTTTTTTCATCGTGTGTGTTTTTAAGTTAAATAAATCAATAAAACTTATGTATAATTGCCCGAGCCACTTTTGTATCAATTCCTTGTCAGTTGGTGATTCTTCAAAGGAAAAGTCTAAAGCTTCAAAAATCAATCGAATTGTATAAGTCCTTGGAGTCACCTCTCCTGACTCAATTCGTTGCAAAGTCCTAACATTCAGGTTACATCTATCAACAAGCTCTTCTTGGGTCAAACCCTTTGCTTTTCTTAGATCAGCAATCTTCTTTCCTAGTTCAGGTTGTTGAATCATTTTTGAATCTTTTGAGCAATTTTATAATTTAACTTAAAAACAATGCACGTATTTGGTTAGGTTTTCTGCCGGCATTTATCACGGCATTTACCCGACTTTTTGTATTAAACTGATTTTATTTGTTTTATTATCACGGTATCAGTTTTGCAGAATATTAGTTTGGCTTACTTGCGACACTCAAATATATTTACTTTTTGTTCAGAAAGCAGAAAATTTTTTCGCGTTTGGCGTTCATTAAAGAAATAGTTAATCAGGTGATAAGCAGAATGGGAAAGGGATGCAGTTAGAGTGTGAGTTTGGGTGTGGGAGAGAGGGTAAAGTAACACCGGAGATAAATTGCATAGGATGGTAAAGGGATAGAATTATACTGAAAACCATATCAAGCCGGGAAAAAGATGTTTGTTCAAGGCATAGGTTCAATTGATAGAGTATGGCCCCGGTCAAAGCTACGGGGCAGGTTATGAGTAGTTTCCCGACAGTATTTCAGACTATCTGCAGTTTCCTTAATTGTAGGCAGTGCAATGTTTATTGTAAATCTTTAGGATGAATTTTTTTAATCTTTCCATTATCTGATATAACTAAATCAAGATTGCGCTCTATTTTAAACTGGATTAGTTTTTTGTGAGTAAGTTCCAATCCTTTTAGAATTTTTTCCCGAATTGTATTTTCTTTTCTAGTCATTACATGCCAGTTTCTTTATTAAATCAAAGGTAGCATTATTTTTAATATCAATTTCATAATCTGAGTATCCTTCAGCAATTAATTCTGAAGGTGAAATAGAATTATTGAAAAGCATCCAAAAGTTACTAATGGGAAGATATAAGTCAAAGAAATTTTTAAGTCCGGATTTATACCTTCTTGCAATTACATTTTTTGGTATATCATGCCCACCTTCTCTAACTCTTGTTTTTACCCGTTCAATTGCCAAATCTATGGAATCAAGCCAGAAGAATACTAGAATTGCCTGGTAACCTTTGCTTTGAGCCTTAGTAATCGTTTTGGTATAGCTTTTTGTTGCAAGTGTTGTTTCAAAAGCAAAATCAATGTTAGTATTAATCAATCTATCTATCTTGTTAAGCATTAATCTACCGGCTTCTATAGCGGCCTTATCAGGATTCAATGGTGAAAGTCCCCGGGCTATCTCATCTGCATTTATAAACTCAGTGCAATTTAACATCTCAGGCAAAACAGTAAATGAAGCAGTTGTTTTTCCAGCTCCATTGCAACCTGCAATAATGTATATATTTAACATGGATTACAATTTATTAATCAAGGTAAAGTTAGTCATTTGAAGGATTCTCTCAAATTGTATTACCTAAGCCCTACGGTATAAATTTACGGGCTGCTGTAACGGATATGTATCACCAGGGCAAGAGCCACTATCGTGGCGGGAGCCCTGATTGCCCAAAAGGTCACGGTATGGTAAATGACCTCTTCATTGCCCTTCAATTAAGCCTTCACCCTGTCATTACTTATAAAAAATGATTCGGGCCGTTATTCCTTTCATTTAAAAATTGATATTATCTTTTCCATGGCTTCCCGTGTTGAAACAAACCGGTCTATTTTACCATAATTACTGTTTACTGCATATACAATAACCGCACTGTCACCGGGGAAATAGAGCATATTGGCGTAATAACCAATAGCATCGCCACTGTGCATATAGGCAATCCCCCGGGGTGTTGAAATTCTGAAAATTCCTAATCCATAATCAATCGGGAAAAAATCCGGGTCGGGGTCTTTTGGGGTTTTCCATGTCAGCATTTGGCCCAGTGATGAGGTATTTATTATCTGACCATTCATTAAAGCACGGAAAAAAACGCTCATGTCGTAAGGGTTGGAAATCAGCCCGCCATCTGCAGTGTAGTAGTCCCAGCCACTGAAATAGGTACTCTCTAAAACCTGCAAATTACTGTAGATATCAATATAACCTCTAACTGTTCCTGAAGGGATATGGTCTTCGGCGGCAAATTTTGTCATGGTTAAGTCCAGGGGACTGAATATTTTTTCTTCAAATACTTTATAAAAGGGTTTACCTTCAATTTTTTCTATCAGCAACCCCAGCAAAATATATGCTGTATTAGAATACCTGACATCCTCCCCAGGTTGAAAATAAGCACCTTTATTATAGGCATATTTTAATAAATCATCGGGATGCCATTCCCTGATTAGGTCGTTAAGCGATGCAGTCTGGAACTGTAAATTCTGAATATAGTTGTAGATACCCGATGAATGCTGAAGAAGTTGCCTTATGGTGGCCTTATCGGCATTTTCAAGTTTGTTGATCATATCGCCCTGTAAATAATCAGCCACTTTATCATCCAAATTAAGTTTGCCCTCTTCCTGAAGTAAAAGAACAGTGGTGGCGGTAAACATTTTTACAGTTGAGCCAACCCTTGTGATATTGCATGGTTTCATATCAATATTGTTATGCAAATCGGTCTTTCCGCCTGCTCCAATCCAGATACCCGTCCGCGGTTGGTAAACAGACATCATTACACCAACCACTCCGTTGGAAACCATGTCATTAATTATTGATTGATATACCATGTTGTTTGGGTTTATCAGGCTGCTGTCTGCAAAACTGAAATTGCAACCGTAATATCCCGGTGCAATATCTTCACCTTTACGGCACGATAATATGAAGAAAAGTGTCAATATAAAATACCAGTACTTATTCATAATTTTTACTCTTTGTGTGAATGAAAAATTTAGCGCCGACATGCAGATTGATATGTGTCATTACCGGGATAAAGCCTGGTGAATAAGGATACTCAGCCCATGCCTGATAACGCAGGAAGATTTTTGGACCGGTGCTGCTGTTCTTTTTCAAATAATAGCCCGCGTCAATTGCCAAAGACGGGTAAAGCCTTGCATTTCCCTTATCGGTTTTCTTCGTATACTGCCCGTTGGTAAAGGTAAATTCTTCGGTTGTGGCAAAAGTATGCATATATCCCACACCCAATAAACCAGTAAAAGCCAATCCTGGTTTGAGGCGGTATTCATAGCCCAATTCAGTATTCAGGCCAACACCCAGGGCTAAAAAATTGTGATAGAAAAAACCAATATTAACAGCCTGAAAAAGCCTTGAGAATTCTTTGTTTTTGTAATTAAACTCTGTCCCGATCTGAATTCCCGGATGCACGGGAACTGTAATAAATCTGGTAAACGGAACAGCTGTTGATTCGTTAAATAAAGAAAAGTTAACAGGAATTGACTTTTCTTGACCGAATAACAAAGCAGATGATAAGAGGACGGAAAATATTATAATTCTATGCATGGTTGTATTTTTATATGGCGTGTAAAGACCGATGGTATTGCTGAAAAGGTATTATTCCGGTTTGCCCGATCAACATATACCTTATTGGTCTTATCGCTTGGCGGGATGTTGTTTTTTATGAATACACTTATGTTAAAAGAAACCGGATGAATAATTCGGATTAAAAATTTATCCATTAGCTTTTCATTTCTTCGGTTTGAAACCCGCATCATTGTTTAGATCAATGGTATTGAATTTTTTTTGTATTAAACCCGTAAAAATTATTCTTCAGGAACAAATGCTATAGCATCAATTTCAACTAAATAGTCAGGGTGTGCCAATGCTGCGACAAAAAAACCTGTAATTATCGGTGGATTTTTCAGGTTACCCAAATACTTTTGTGAAGCCTGAAACCCACGATACAAATCTTGTCCCTGTACAATGTGTATGGACAATTTGATAAGGTTGTCAAAAGTAGCCCCACAAGATGAAAGGGCTGTGTGTAAGTTTTTCATAACCTGGTCTGTCTGTAAAGCAATATCTCCTTTGCCAACTATTTCTCCCTGCGCATTTACCGCATCTTGTCCGCCAATGTAAATGGTCTTTCCATTTCCTTGTGTGGTGACAACCTGTGAAAATGCAGGATTTTTTGAAAGTCCGTCCGGATTGATGAATTGTACTTGTTTGCTCATTTTCTGGTTGTTAGTTTGTGTATTTGTTAAGTCCCGGTTAACTGATTGTCCGCTGGTTCTGAAGGTAAGGAAACAAATTATCAGGATAATAAGTGTCTTGATCATAATCCTGTGATTTTGGTTTTACCGAAAAAATATCATAATGAAAACGTTATAAAAGTATTAAACCCATCACGAAGTAATTTGTTCGACAATGCCCGTTAAAAGAGGCAAAAAAAAGCCTTAGATTGCGGAGATTCGTCTGTATCGTATGACACAAGACCTGGCGCAGGACGAAACATTTGAAAACCTGATGAACTATTTTTACGACCTCCGGGAATATACCGGCATTTTTCAAGACCGCTTGTCAGAGTTCGTTCATCCATTGTATCATTATTTCTAAATTCTTTTGTTGAAATGTTGCCGAATGTCCTCCTTTTTTTATTGATATAAAATTCTTCCTTAGAGATATAGATTCATTGTAAAGTCTCTTTCCCATCTTATATGGTAAATCCTGGTCATCCTTTGCATGCATTATCAATAAAGGATTTGAATAATTCCTTAAACAAGATACATTGCTAATACTTAATAAATATTCATTTGCGGTGAGCCTAACAAAAGGTCTCATTACTATTTTTATACCCTTAGTAAAATTCTTTTTATAATGCTTTAATAAGTCGCTAACCTCAGAGAAGGGAGACAGCAGAATTAATTTTTCCGGATTTTCCTCTACTGCCAGATCTGAAGCAAATACAGAACCTAATGAGTATCCGATCACCACAATATTTGAATCATTGGAATTTTGCATGTAGTTATAATAGAATAATTGATTGTCTGAAAATTGGGTTTTAAATGATGATAATCCATTGCTGTTTCCATACCCACGATAGTTGAGGGCAACAATTTTAGATTTGGATTTTATCGCCAATTCTGTCAGATACTCAATATATGATGTATGACTCGATTGATTCCCGATAAAAAAATAAATCAATCTGTTATATATGTTTGGGATATACTCAAAGTACTCAAGCCTGATTGTGTCATTCACAGCAAAATAATCTCGGCATAACCTGATACTGTCACTTGTAATTATTTTATTCTCGATAGAGTCTATTATCAGCTTAATCGGTTTTATCCATCTGTCTTTATCAATTTTTGAGTAGTCTTCTCTGCATTTAATTTCATATTCAAGGTCATAAGCTGTTGCCTTAAAACCAGACCTCTCTGAGATTTTATAACTACATGAAAACAAGATTAAAAAAAAGGGCATCAATGTTAATTTATTCTTCATCTGTTTACTCTTGTTTTAATTAATCCAAAATCATGGTTGTGTTCAGGATTTGCACCTGAAAGATCCCGAATTAGCCAATCAGCCAACCTTTGTTTGGTCTTACCACTGAATCCCAAATCCGCGACCCACTTCACCCTTCTGCTTCCTGTAAGGCATATTTCCTTATCAACTCTAACAGTGCGGCACGGCTTAAAGGCTTTGAAATGTAATCGTTGCATCCGGCACTGATGAACCTTTCACGGTCACCTGTGAAGGCATAAGCGGTTTGGGCAATAACCGGTATTTTTTTGTTAAACTCCCTTATCAGTTTTGTCGCTTCCAGTCCGTTTATTCCCGGCATTTTTATGTCCATCAGCACAAGGTTGATACCGGAATTTTCCTGCAGGCATTTCAATGTTTCTTCTCCGTTTAGGGTATGCAGCAGGGTGATGTTTTTATCTGACAATATTTTTTCAAGGTACCGGTAACTGAATTCATCATCCTCGGCAACAAGCACGGTGATCTTGCCCGGCAGCGTATCAGAAATATTATTGGCAGACCATGAAATTCCGGATTTTTTTGTCCCGGGGGTGAAAGGAATGGTTACAAAAAAAGCCGTGCCTTTTCCTACTTCCGACTCTACCCTTATGTTTCCGCCAAGCAGGTCGGTATATGCCTTTACAATTGACAATCCCAGCCCTGACCCCTGGTATGGCCGGCTAACACTTAGGTCTGCCTGCACAAACCGGTCGAAAACCGCGCTGATACGGTCCGGTTCGATGCCAATCCCAGTGTCTTTGACAAAAATCTCAAGCAAATTGTCTTTTACCATACAGCCGAATTCAACTGAGCCATGATGGGTAAATTTTATTGCATTGCCAAGCAGGTTAGTGAATATGCCTTCGAGCTTCTGTTTGTCGGTCTTTATCGTCAGGTCGTCACCGGTAATCGAATAAGAAAGTTTCAAATGCAGGCCTTTTACATCTGCCTGTTCTTTAAAAAGGGTGTAGTGGTAGTTTAAAGTTTCGGCAATGCTTACATCGGTATGTATAACTTCCGACTGGCCGGCTTCAATCTTCGAAATTTCAATAATATCGTTGATGGTGGTAAGCAGACGCTGACCGCTTTGGTTCACAATATCAACATACATATCTTTCTTATCGCCTTCAAGGTCGGGTTGCTTCAGCAGTTCGAGGAAACCCAGTATGGCATTCATAGGCGTTCGTATCTCATGGCTTACATTGGCCAGGAATACCGATTTCAGGCGATCGCTCTCCTCGGCTTTCATTTTGGCTTTCAACAGATGCTCTTCGGCCATTTTACTCGTGGTAATATCAATGGCATTGCCAACAAAATGGGTGAGGTTTTTCATTTCATCGTAAACAGGGGTCAAAACAGATTTGTGCCATTGCATGGAACCGTTTTTATGGAAAATGCGGTATTCAACCCCTTGCCGGATAAGGCCCGATGCGGCAGTCTGTTTCAGGAAATCAGCGTATATCGGCATATCATCTTTACAGATAATCGTATCAAGGTTTTTATGAAGTACCTCATCCGGTTCGTAGCCAATCAACTTTTGTACACTGGGAGATACAAAAGTAATGGTTCCATCAGCTGTGATTGTATAGATGACACCATGGCTGTTTTCAACCAGGGCACGGTACTGCTGCTCGGCTTTGCGCAGTTCGCCCTCCACCTTTTTACGGTCGGTAATATCCCTGTCG
>JAFGQO010000001.1 GCA_016935615.1 Bacteroidales bacterium | reverse complement strand
GGAATTGAATCCCGGCGGGACATATCTGGAAAGGGACACCCTGGGCAGAAAAATGCTGGAAGTGATTACGAACGGGGACACACTGGTATACAGGGGTGGCAAATTGGATTATGTGAAGAAATTCGGTTCAGAGTTAATGAAACTAGGCAATGTAGTGGTTGGCTGCAGTGTAAATGAAGAAGATGGCTCTACAAGCATTTACGGAAGAACAGGGGAACTTAGTGTACGAGTTCAGGCCAATGGCGATATGTATTATTATCCAGAAGGTGGGAAAGGAAAACCTGTATTTATTCCAGGAAATAAACAAATTATTCTCAGCAAAATATCTGGAAACGAAGCAATCATGAAAGCAGGTGAAGCGACCTTTATTCCTGGATATTTAGGATACATGAATGTGGATAAAACGAATAACCGTATTGAAGTGAAAAATCAATATAATGAAACAGTCATTTCTGTTGACATGAAAACACTTCAGTTTAGAGATTCTGAAGGCAATCCACTTGAAAGAGGCGCAATCAGCCGTTATTTAAGTCAGGAGCAGTTATTCGCTTTAGGAGAATCAATACTGAAAGCGATTGATTCTAAAGATATGAATCTCGCAAAGTATGAATTTGGGAAATTAAGCATAAAAGACGAGCTTCAAAAAGCTGGACTTTATTCAACAGATTCACCACATGAAAATCTGGTAAATTTTTATTTCTTGCTCAAAGAAAATCCCTCATTAATGAATCATTTGGCTGAAGTGAGTCCGAAAATGGCGGAGTATAGAAATAATTTAGAACAAATAGAATTTAGTAAAGATTTTCTTTCAAGTAAGAGAGGTGAAAATACTTATGCTCCGACCGACACCACTTATATTGAACGACTATACATTTCACTAACTTCAATTCCTGAAGTTACTGCTGATGAAATCAAAACCATGATAAAGAACCGAGACATAGTTGGGGTTGCCAATGTTAATTTTGAGGATCTGGCTCCGGTGTTATTTTCTCTTTCTCTGGATGACATAAGGTCACAGGGATACTCAGCAGAATTTGTACTTGACCTGCGAAAAGGCATGGTTAACAAAATGAAGGAATATCCTGAACTCTTTAATTTTGGAAAATTCCAAATGGATGACATCTCATTCAACAACATGACTGATTTGTATTACAGTTCCAGTCTTGAATCCGGGATGCTGCAGTATTACGCTATCCAGAAAAAAGAATCGGAATTAAGAGTTAAGGTGTTTGAATCTCTGGTTGGAGAGGATAAACGCATTGATATTTTAAGCAACTCCAGCCTGGGGGACAACAGGGCCTACGCTGTCATCCGTGGTTTTGAAGGCGATCCCATGGCGGTCAGGGCATGGGCGGAGATGACAGAATTCTTGCTTAATGGAAGGATTGATGAATCAGGCTGGTTTCGGGATCCGCTGATAGATGCTTATGTTGGAACTTTTAATAATTTTAATTTTGACGTAACGGAATTAAAAGAGCCATTTCAAAAGGATTTGACATTCGGAACCATTGGGGAAAAGATTTTATCAGACTGGGAGAAAAAAGCGGCCAAGGATTATATTGTTGCTCCTTCAGCAAAGCAAGTGTTTGGAGAAGTATCAACTTTTGTTGATATTGTTAAGCAATATACAACGATTCAAAAGGGGTACAGTTATTATCAGAACATAGAGGCCATGGATGATGTCCAGGAATACTCCATGCTGACTTCGGTGGACCGGCTTGTATTGAAGGAATTTGAAGCGGGAAAATTCGGAGCGTATGGTTCAATAACACTTGGGTTTAAAACATTGGAAACCTATTTGCCTGCAGGCGGGCTTCCAGGAATTCTTGCCGCTTTTGGTTTAAAAGCGGTTGAATCAGTCATTAAAACAACAGTAGACACCGGAATATCGGCAATCCAGCAGGATTATTATAATAATGCAGTGGAAAGGAATCTGAATGAACTTCAGATGACTCCAGAATCAAATACTACTTCAAGGACATTTGTGGATTATTTCAGGGACAAGTATGTGAATGAGCGCGTGGAATATCGCGTGGCGAATCCAGAAATTACGAATAGTGTTGGATACACAAGACAGGAACTGATCAATGAGGAAACATACCGTTGTCAGGTTTATTATGTTCAGGACATCAACACTTTTTATCAGCAGTTTTTCGAAGCATACGATTACAACCATCGTAATGAAGGGAGTTCACAGCAATGAAAAATATAAAATCTGAAATTTTAAATTTTAAATTTTTAATTCTTTTTTTATGTCCATCATTTCTGTTTGCCCAGGATACTTTTCAGCAAACCAAACAAGAAAAGCCCAATCCTGTAGATGTAGTCCATAACTGGGAGCAGGCAAGACGGACTTTTGATTCAGCGATTATTGCCAGAGATATGGAAAAAAAAGTTGAGCTGTATAACAGAGTTCTGGATTTCTATGAAAAACAGGAGCCGAAACCTTATGACGATATATTGCAGATTTATTCTTCATTAGCATTCGATTATACTTCAATAGAGGCTTATGAGGATATAGATAAAATTATACAAAAAATTAAAATAGAACTTCCTGAAAAATATCATAATGAAATTTTAACATTAAATGTCCATGTTTGGATTCAGCAACAAGACTATTTAAAAGTGATTGAAGGAGCAAAAAAATATGTAGCAAATGTAGGTGATAATAGATTTAGTTACACTTTCATTGGATTAGGATATCTTTTAAGTGAAAATTATAATAAGGCAATTGAAGCTTTCAATCATATATTAAATAAAGAATCTTCGTTTAAATTTATTCGTCTTTACCGAGGCATATGCGCCACGCGTTTAGGGGAATACGATGCAGCGATAGCGGATTTTGATTTTTATTTAAAGGCGACGCGTGCATTTGGGCCTAAAAGTTCTC
>JAFGQO010000012.1 GCA_016935615.1 Bacteroidales bacterium | reverse complement strand
TCATCATTTCCTGTTATTTGGTTCCCGGTATTTTATCAGGAATATGGGATTTTCTTGTCTTCTTCAAGAGCTTATCAGGTGCAAGTTTTACTTTTTTTTTTTAATTATGCAATCTATAACTTACAAGTAGATAGCGGCTTATAAAATAATTATGAATGTATATTTATGCAATATAAATATTTATGCATTCTATTTGTCTGTTTGTAAGCCAGTTAATTCATTCTTCTTTATTTTTTTTTTTAATATTTTTTTTTAGTTTTGGTTCACGGATAGCTTTTAATAGAGCTATTTCAGAAGAATTAATTATATTGTTAACCTATTATAAACCTAAAATTTCTATCTATGAAAAGAATTGCAAGTATTCTTGTATGTCTGGCATTTCTAGGCTTAAATGCCCTTGCACAGGACATACAAATTACGGGTAATGTTACCAGTCAGGACGATGGCAGTGCGCTGCCAGGCGTCTCAGTTACGGTGAAGGGTACTACAACAGGTACTTCCACCAATATTGATGGTAACTATTCACTCCGGGCTCCTTCGGATGCTACGCTGGTTTTCAGTTTCGTTGGTATGGTTACACAGGAAATTGCCGTGAACGGGCAATCTGTTATCAATGTATCCATGGAAACAGAGTTAGCTTTGATGGATGAAGTCATAGTGGTTGGTTATAATGCCATGACCCGTGCTTCATTTGTGGGCTCAGCAAGTGTGGTAAAATCTGAAGAAATTGCCAATAGACCGGTATCGAGCTTTGACAAATCGCTTCAGGGAATGGCTTCCGGACTTCTTACATCTACTCAATCAGGAACTCCCGGATCATCCACAGATGTTATTATTCGAGGTATTGGTTCAATAAATGCTTCAACCGATCCGCTTTACATTGTTGATGGGGTTCCCGTTGCATCAAGTGATCTGTATGCATACAGGTTTTATACAACCAATCCCCTGGCTTCAATTGAACCATCCGATATAGAATCGATCAATGTCCTGAAAGATGCTTCTGCGACTTCGATATATGGAGCGCGTGCTTCCAATGGAGTGGTAGTGATCACCACAAAGAAAGGGAAAGAAGGAAAAGCAGTTTTCAATTTCAATGCCCAGGTTGGTAAGGCATCTCGTGTTACCGATAATTTTGAAGTTTTAAATGCTGAAGAATACAAAGAACTGATTTATGAGCAATGGGTAAATTCGGGTGTGAGTCCTGATGTTGCCTATGCCGATATTGAAGAAATGGGTGATATAGAAACCAACTGGCCTGATGAGGTTTTCCGTTCGGCATGGGATCAGAAATACAGTCTCAGTGCCCGGGGAGGAAGTGAAAAAACAACGTTTTTCATATCCGGTAACTACCGCGACCAGGAAGGTATTGTTATAGGCAGTTCAATGAAACGCTATAGCGCCAGGGCAAACATTGATCATAAAGTGGGTGATAGAATTCAACTGGGATTCAATTCAACTGCCGTATACACTAATATTAAAGGTGGAGCAGGAGAAGGATATTTTGCAGATCCGGTAACTTCCTGTTTCTTTGTACCTCCAATCTATCCTGTCAGGAATGATGATGGCACATATTACCAGGATATACCTGAAAACCTGAATTACAACCCGGTTTCTTCTGCCCTGGTAGATAAAAATGGCAGCGATCAGAAAAGATATCTTGGAAATGCCTATGTTGAAATAGAGATCATTGACGGTCTGAAATATAAATTCAACGGGGGTGCTGATTATTTCTTAATGGGCGAAAATCTTTACTGGAGCCCTTTAACTCCTTCAGGTGAAGGTTATTCAGGTTATTCCGAGTATGCAAGTATTGAACGTTTCAATTGGATCACAACAAATACCCTTAATTATAAGAAGATATTTGATGTCCATTCTATTGATGTACTTATCGGACAGGAAGCTCAGAAATTAAATGAATTTTCTACTGCTGTGGCAAATTCAAATTTTCCCTCAGAAAGATTTGTTACTCTTGTAAATGCAGCTGAACCCTTAACAGCCAACACATCTCAGGAAGGAGCTTCACTGGCTTCATTCTTCTCAAGTATAAATTATAGTTACGATAACAGGTATTATATTGGATTGTCCGGTAGACGTGATGGTTCCTCAAGATTTGGGGCAAACAACCGCTGGGCAAACTTTGGTTCGGTTGGTGTTAGCTGGAGAATTTCACAGGAATCCTTCATGGCCGGTTTAACCGTGATCGACGATTTGAAACTTCGTGCCAGTTACGGAACAAGCGGCAACCAGGAAATCCTGGGTTACGATGCTAATAATAATCCTTATGCTGACTATTATCCGTCACTGGGATTGTATCAATTCGGACAGGATTATAACGGACAACCCGGTTCAGGATTGTCTCAGCTGGCAAATCCGGATCTGAAGTGGGAGAAGAACGAAACGATGAACATCGGTCTTGACTTTGTCGTATTGTCGGGAAGACTTCAGGCAACGGTTGAATATTACATCAAGAATACCAATGACCTTCTCTTGCTCGTTCCTGTTTCTTCAACAACAGGGTTGCGTTCTGTGATGATGAATGTAGGAGCTATGCAGAATAAAGGTGTTGAATTCAATGTCAACGGTATAATTGTTGACAGAGAGTTCAAATGGAATGCTGCTCTGAATATGTCGTTTAATAAAAACGAAGTCACTGCCTTGTATAACGATGAACCGATTTATGACGGAACAACACGTCAGCGTGCTGAAGTCGGGCATCCCTACCGGACGTTCTACCTCGAACGCTGGGCAGGTGTGAATCCGGCTGATGGTTCAGCAATGTGGCTGGATGAAGACGGTAATCCGGTAATGAATTATGGAGATGCCGATAAAGTACTTCTCGACCAACATGCTGATCCTGATTTCTTTGGTAGCTTCAGCAGTACATTCAGCTACAAAGGAATTGATCTTTCAGTTCAGTTTTATGGGATCTACGGAAATGCTATTTTCAACAACTCAGATCGATATCTTTCCTCTGATGGTGGCGGAACAGCCAATGTCGACCGTCGTCAGCTGAATCGCTGGCAGGAACCCGGTGATATTACCGAGGTACCTAAACGAATCGACGGAGCTTCATGGAGCAATAAAAATTCAACACGGCACCTTGAAGACGGTTCTTACCTGAAATTTAAGAATATAACTCTCTCTTATAATCTGCCGAAGAATTGGTTACAAGCAATAAAAGTTTCAGGATTAAGGATTTATTTAATGGGAGAGAATGTTTATACCTGGACCAAGTTTACCGGATGGGATCCTGAAAGTTCTCTCGATGGTACTTCCTGGTTTAAGTATCCGAACGCCAAAACATATTCTATAGGTATTGATCTTACTTTCTAAAAATGTATAAACAGATTATCATGAAAAATATAAAGCAATATTTAATTTTAATGCTCTTTACGATCACTCTTTTCTCCTGTGAAAAGTTCCTCGACCAGGAACTATACCAGGCTGTTGATTCTGAAGATGCCATTAATAATCTGAACGATGCCCAGGTAGCACTGAATGGATGTTACGACGGGCTGCAGGAGATCGAGCTTTTCTCCAGAGACCTCTATGTAATTGCCGACCTGGCAGCGGATAATTCAAGAATGAATGCCCAGAATGCAGGTCGATTTATTAGCATATACCAATGGAATTACACGGTAAGTGACCAGTGGATCACTGGTGTATGGAATTACGGTTACCAGACTTTGTACAGGGTGAATAAACTTTTGCTGGATGTAGCTGCCCTGGAAGATGTGGATGAAGCGGATCAGGACAGGATCATGGGCGAAGCCCAAGTGATCCGTGCACTGGTATATTTTGAACTGGTGAACTTTTTTGGTCAGACATACAGTTACGAAGGTTCTGCCGGATTTGTACATTATGGTGTACCGCTGCTCACCGAACCTGTTGGAGTTGATGAAGATCCCGGAAGAGCAACAGTGCAGGAAATATACAATCAGATCCTTCTGGACCTGGAAGGCAATGCTGAAACTCCCGGAGCAATTGATTTGCTGGGCAATGGTTCAAGTCCGTTTTACATTGATATATCAGCAGCACATGCATTGCTGTCAAGAGTTTACCTGTATATGGTAAATCCGGAAAATCCTTCAGAATCTGCTGCCAACCTTCAGAAAGCACGTGATTATGCTTTGCAGGTGATCAACAGCGGGAAATATTCCCTTGTACCTCAGGCTGATTTTCAGGATGCCTGGTTTCTGACAACAGGCCAGGAAGATAACCCGGAACAAATATTCTATCTTCATAATAGTGAAGTTGATAACTGGTCTGTTGATATGATGTCAGCCATGTATATGGAATCTGGTTATGGTGATATTCTGGCTACCGACGATCTGGTTTCACTTTACAATGCCAGTGATGTTCGTCTGGTATGGTTCAGAGAATCAGGAGGACTTAATTTCATCGAAAAATTCCCGGGTAAAAGGGATGATTATGTGACACCGGAAAATGAAGTCAATGTGAACATTAACAATCACCCGGTTTTCCGTCTTGCAGAAATGTACCTGAATGCTGCGGAAGCAGAAGTTCTTTTGGGCAATGACGCAGAAGCACAGGTTCTGGTAAATGAGATCACAAGCCGGGCCGGAGCTGATCCTGCACTTGAAACAGGAAGTGCATTACTTGAAAAGATCAAGCTGGAAAGACGCAAGGAACTTTGTTTTGAAGGTCACAGGTTATGGGATCTCCAAAGATGGCACGAAAATATTGTCCGTACCGATCTGACAAGTCCCAACATTATATCCCTGATCGAATATCCTAACTACTTGTTTGCTTATCCTATACCAGACAGGGAAATTCAGGCCAATCCTGTAATTGCCGAACAACAAAATCCGGGATATTAATTTTAACTATTTAAAGAATAGAATTATGAAAAGATACATTAATATAATTGCACTTCTTGCACTGGTTATCATGCTGGTTTCATCGTGTAAAAAGTATGATTACACATATACCTACGAAGGTGATAACTATGTGCAGTTTACTCAGGGGAGCGGTACATTCTTTGTACTGGAGGATCCCAGTGTAACCTACCAGATACAATTTCAGATCATAGGAAAAGCTTCATCTGCAGATATAACCATGCCTGTCGAATTTCTCGATTCGGCTGAAATTAGCGGGAATTGGGTACGTTCCACTATTGTTCCCGGAGAAAAAGGAGTCAGTGTTGCTCAATCCAGTGTTACTATTGCAGCCGGAGATTTTACAGGATCACTTACAGTGACCGGTACTTATGACTCGCTTGAGTTTGGTGAGATTGATACTATACTGGTTCAGCTTAATGAAGGAACAGTTAAAGCTGATTTATACAACAATGTCTTTCTTTTAAAAGTACAGAAGTATTATCCATTCCTTCCTGAAGAATATCCGGGACACTATTCAGGTAATTACTGGGGATTTATTCTTGGTGTTGAAGTACCTGCTTCTCCGGGATTGACAATTGTTCTGGGTGAAGCAGAAAACACTCTGGTAATTACAGAGGGTTTCTATCAGGAACAAATTGATAACTGGGGTGAAACCTGGACTGACGGGCCTTATCCTATCACAATTTATATGAATGATAGTGACCCAACGAATTTTACTGTTGAAATTCCTGAAGTTCAATACATTGGAACTACAAATGACACCTGGGATTATTGGGCACAGCCATATCCGGCACCTGGTTCGTTTAATGCAGCTTCAAAAGAATTAACAATTACGTTCTATGTCTCAGTATATGGTGGAGATCAACCTCCTCAGGATATTGGCGAATACGTTGTTCAGCTTGATGCAGCACCACCAAGTGCATTACCTCGACATCATGATAATAAATAGGATAACCTTCTAAATACATTGGATTATGAAAAATTCAAAATTATATATCACAAGTACAATCGCTCTCCTGGCAATGGTTATTATTTTCTTTGCCTGTGAGAAGGAAAAAGACTATCCGCCGCTGACATTGGGCTCATCAACAGCCCCCGTCGTTACACTGGCACATATTGAAGATAGTCTGAATGAAACCTATACCTATTTATCGCTCAGTACAAATACGGACGGAAGTATCTATTATGTTGCCCTGGTGGCAGGTTCGGATGCCCCGTCAGCTCAGGAAATAATACTTGGAAACACAGTTCCTGCATCTTCAGGTTTTACTGCGGTTTCAGATTCAGCATATATTGTTAAATTAAAGGATCTTGCATCAGCAGGTATCTTTGATGTGTATGCCGTATCCACAAACGCGGAAGAAGGGAAAAACGGAGAGGTTGAAGGCCCGCTTACGATTACCTGCCCCGATGAAACGCCTCCATATATTGTAGAAATGGATCCGTCAAACGGGGACGACTGGGTCTCTCCGCTGATCAGTGAGATAGTTCTTTATATGAATGAACCTGTAACACTGGTTGATGCAGGTGGCATTTCCATTGTGGATGGTTTTGACGGCGTCACTGACCTGGGAGTCATGGGTGAAGTCACCGTGAACGGTATGATGGTCAGCATTGAAATTACCGACACACTTGCATACCTCCAGGAAGTGGCTATTCTGATAGATGCCGGTGTTTTTGAAGATGCTGCCGGACTTACATCACAGGAATACTCTACTGATGGCGGTTCCTGGGCATTGACTTTCATTGTACAGGATGCTATCGACATGGAATTATTCAGTGGTGCCTATACATGTTATGAAACAGATTATATGTACGGAGGGTCATATGTTTATGATGTCCTTTTCCAGAGAAGTGGTTTATATGCAGTGGATATTATTAATATGTTTGACTATGGAGTTGTCGCTACTCTTGTATTTGACGGGGTAGGCGATTCCTGCTACATTCCCGATCAACCTTCAGGATTGTCAGCCGGAGGAGATCCTCTGAACTTTACCAGCGAAGATCTGGTTCCGGGATATTGCACATTTGTACCTGGAAGTTATGCTGATGATGGAAGCAATGTTAAAGTATGTTGCTGGTTGTATAGCCCTGCCCTTGGAGATCTTTATTTTGCCTCTGATTTAGAATTTGTGAAATACGGTTCTTCTCATGCAATTCCTGACTTGGATGGGAATGAGAAAAGAATGAATAAAGGACTTCATCCGATACAACTGAAATAAAGAATACTCTGATATTAGAAAACCGGCTTCTGGCCGGTTTTTTTATTCAAATTCTTTAAATTATTTATACTTTTATAGAATAAGTATATATGAAAATAATGAAGTGGTATTTTCCTTTTTTCACATTGCTTTTTTGTATTTCGTGCAAATCATTGGTAATTGACTCTCAAATTAGCAATAAAGAAGCATACCGGATCTATAGATCTGTTTTATCCGGCAGTGAAGACTATCAAATAAACCACAATGTGGATTCAACCTATGCAATCTGCATGGATAAAATTGATCCGGTACTTGTTCATGAAAAGCATTCTTTTATCGTTTTTGATATAAAAAACAAATCGATTGTATTTCAAAGCATGAAAGAATACAATAAGGTTGAATGGTTAGACGACCGGAATGTTCTGCTGGTGAAGTATCTTGGGATCGAAAAAAGGGACAAGTCAACCTTGCAGCAGGGAACCAGTAAGATAAAATATGTGTTGAATGTGATATCAAAAGAAATTTCTAATTTTAAAGCACCAAATCAGGAAACATTGTAATTATGAGCAAAAAAACTTTATTTTTTGGAGCCGGTATACTGTTGGTAGTTCTGGCATTGGCAACCATTGTTGCAAGCAAGGAAATCAGGTTACGGGATCAACGAAAAGGAGGGAACGAGATTCCTCAGTTTACGAAAGTGAATAAGCAGGCAAGGATCAGGGAACTGCAGAAGTATTTTGACGGGATAAGGATCCCTTTCGGCGCGGACAGATCTCCGGCACCTGCAAATTACATTATGGAAGAATTGCAAAAGGTCAGAAATACAGATCCTGAAAAAGGATTTGCAAACAAAGCGATTGAATGGGTAAAACGCGGGCCCTCCAATGTCGGTGGAAGAACACGCGGTCTGATCGTAGATCCTGCAGACCCGACGTATATGACATGGTTAGTTGGTTCGGCAACGGGAGGAGTATGGAAAACAACCGACGGCGGACAACACTGGACCTGTCTGACGCCTGATATTCCCTATCATGCAACAACCACCCTTGCTATGGCCAAATCCAATAATGATGTGATCTATATGGGTACGGGTGAATCCTTTCCCGGAAGCGTCCAGACTACAGGAGGTGGCATCTTTATAAGTATCGACAGGGGAAACTCTTGGGAACCGCTTGATTTTACAGTCGGTAACGAAGATTTCCGGTATGTGAACAGGATAGAAGTTGATCCGGATAATGAAAACATTGTATTGGCAGCAACAAATACAGGGATTTTCAAATCAACGGACGGGGGTGAAACCTGGGAGATGAAGTACGAAAGTGAAGCAGCCGTTGAAGATCTTGTTGCTGACACAAGCAATTTCAATTACCAGTTTGCCGGCGTGAATTCCTATGGTGTTGTTCGTTCAACCGATGCGGGAGAGACATGGGAACTGGCAAGTGACGGCATTGGGAATAAAGCAAGAATTGAACTGGCGATCAGTCCTGTAAATCCTCAAAAGATCTATGCCAGTGTTGAGACCGGTGCTAAGGATGCATTGTATACATCCTGGGACAGGGGGGACAACTGGCAACTGGTGAAAAATTCCGTAGTAGATAATTATGTACTTCTGAGTCAGGGAGGATATGACAATACCATTGCCGCACATCCGTATGATGAAGACATTGTATTTTGGGGCGGAGTAAATTTATGGAAAGCTGAAATCGGCACAACAATCCAGGATGGGGAAGGTGATGTAACAAAGTTCGAAAAGATCAATACGCAAACTTTTATTGAATTTGTCAGTTTTACAGGCAATTTATATACAGGGATGAATACCGGGGACCAGGAAGAGGCAATAAACCTGGAAGAAGGTGATTTTGTTTCCGTTGAGGTTCGGTTCGGTCCCGGGCTTACTCAGAAAGCACACAGGTTTTTTGTTCCCGAAGAAGCAACTTCAGGTGTGCCTGCTGATAGTTTTGCATACCAGGATTATGTTGATGTACCTTTTGAAGTATGGGATGTAACGAACAACAGGCAACTGATGTGCAGTTTCAGGGACCAGGAAAGGGACGGGGAATTCAATTTGTATGAACGCACCGGAGAGGGTTACGGAGAGCTGGGACGTGAATACTTGTTCATCAATTCTGTGGAATACGATCCGGTAAATCCCGATCCGAATATTGCCGTACAGGGTGGCAGATCCCATAAGTTGATCTACTTTTTCTGGATGATACTCCCGGACGGAGGCACATGGAATCCTGCAAGTCTTCCCGATTCCAAACTGTTTGTTGAATATACGATTATCCAGGAAAGAATAAGTACTGTTACCAATGTTTCTGATGCCTACAATGATTACGGAGGTGGCAATTCATACAGTCAGTCTGCCGGCATAAACAAAACATCGATTCCGGGATTGCATCCCGATCATCACGAATTGATCATGATACCGATCAATCAAGGAATGGGTGAATTCCGGATACTGAATTCAAACGACGGGGGGATCAGTTTGTCCCAGGACGGAGGAGACAGCTTTACCCAGTTCCCCAGGAATTATATTACTACGCAGTTTTACGGCGTATCGAAAAAACCCTATCGGAACGAGTATATAGGAGGCACCCAGGACAATGGTACCTGGCAGTCACCCATTGATGTGAATGCTACTACCGATACGGCATTCTATTTTCGTTTGCCTGGTGATGGTTTTGAAACACTGTGGAATCACCAGGATTCAAACTGGCTCATGGCCAGCGTGTACTACAACCAGATCTATCGCTCGGTAACCCATGGCAGAAGCTGGGAAGCTGCTGACGGAGGGATTTCCGATGGTCCTTTCATAACAAAGTTAACACCGGTTCCGTCAAGCAACAACATTGTATTTGCCGTGGGAAGTGATGGCGTGTACAAAACAGGCAACTTTGTTATAACGAATTGGCATTTAACTAATATAGGTGATGGCTGGATACAGGAAGGTTCAAGTGTAACAAGTTCACACAATGTGAAAGTCTCGCCGGCAAATGAACAGATAGTGTGGGCAGGTTCGGCAATGACTTCGGAATATGGTTTAAGCATGTTTGTATCCACTGACCAGGGAAACAGTTTCTCACCTGTCAATGAGCCAATCGAACCTATCCCGGCTTATATGTCAGGGTTTGCAGTTCATCCGACGGAGGAAAATACCGCCTATGCATTGTATAGTGTTTATGATGAACCGAAAATTTTCAGAACAACAGACCTGGGTGATACATGGGAAGACATAACGCAGGTTGATGGGAGTGGTGAGAGCACCAATGGTTTCCCGAATGTCGGATGTTTATCCTTGCTGGTTTTTCCCGAAACACCTGATACGATTTGGGCAGGAACGGAAATTGGTATCATGGAGTCTTTTGACAACGGGGAAACGTGGCATTATCTTGAGAGTGAATTGCCATCTGTGGCAATATGGCAATTGTTTGCACAGGATAATCAGGTTGTTGCGGCAACATACGGAAGGGGTATCTGGACCTACCAGTACGGGCCGGAGCTTGAACCTCCTGAAGGGCCTTCTGCTGTAACGGATAATACTGATGAAAAGGATGTATTTATTGTGTATCCGAATCCGACAGATGGAATAGTCAATCTGAAGATAACAGAACAAATAGCTTCTGAGAATGTACGTATTGAAGTGTTCAATATGAACGGCAAACTCGTTTATTCGGATAAACCGGGGAACCTGAATGCCAACAACCCGGTTGCTTTTGATCTGTCTGAGCATTCTAAGGGTATATACCTGGTTCATGTTCGGACAGAGAAGAAGAGCTATTCCCAACGTATTCTTTTGCAATAAAAAAAATCGTTAATCGGAAGAAGCTGTCCAATAAACGGACAGCTTTTTTCGTTTACTACGCATCGTAAATAATACATTTTTCATAGATTTGGACTTTCTGTCTCATTGATGAGTTTTACACAATTTAAATACACAGTGGTTTTTGCCATAACATTGTTGTGCCTTTCTGCTGTACATGCACAACAAAGAACTATTACCGGTATTGTTACCGGTGCTGACGATAATCTTCCTGTTCCGGGAGTAACAGTTGTTGTGCATGGCACTACTCAGGGAGTGATCACAAATCTGGACGGAGAATTTACAATCGAAATAATGGCTGATGCAGATACGCTTGAATTTCGCTTTGTCGGAATGGAAACACAATATGTACCAATCGGCGGGAAAACAAGAATTGACGTTGTTCTGCAACCAGTGATTTATTCTGTTGACGAAGTTGTGGTCACGGCATTAGGGATATCAAGGGAATCAAAGTCACTGGGTTATTCTGTTACAGCAGTGAATGGTGATGAATTGACCGAAGGGAACAATCGCAATGTGTTAAATGCACTTCAGGGTAAGGTTGCCGGAGTAAATATTACTTCTTCTTCCGGGGCTCCGGGATCATCAACACGAATCCTCGTTCGTGGTATATCATCATTAACGGGTAGCAATCAACCCTTATTTGTCGTTGATGGAGTGCCCTTAAACAATTCCCAGTCAGGGAGCAGTTCGATCAATGGCGGAACGGATTTTGGGAATAAGATCAATGATCTGAATACTGAAGATGTTGAATCCGTTTCTATACTAAAAGGTGCTTCAGGAACAGCGCTTTATGGTTCGAGAGCTGCCAATGGTGTAATTATTATTACTACGAGACAGGGAGAAAAAAATAAAAAATCACAGGTAAGTTTCAGTTCCTCTGTATCATTTGAAAAGCCTTTGCGCCTGGTCCAGTACCAGAATGATTACGGACAGGGGATCTATGGGAACCATGTGCTTTATGAGAACATGAGCTGGGGACCCAAATTCGACAACCGCTTTCGTCCCTGGGGTCATGAGGTGGACAGTTCCTATCGGGTGAAATCATATCGTGCCCTTCCTGATAATATAAAAGAGTTTTTCGAGACAGGCAGGAACTTTACAAATTCCATTTCCATCCACGGTGGAAACGATCAGACAACATACTATTTTTCTTATTCCAACATAAACTGGGATGGTATTTTCCCCACCAGCGCCGACAGTTATAAAAAACACACTATATCTTTACGGGCCTCTCATGAAATTTCAAAGCGTTTTACTACTTCTGCTTCATTCAATTACATTAAGAAGCTGAACAGTTATGTGCCAACAGGGCAGGGTGAGCAATCTGTTTACAATCAAATCATGCAAACACCCCGTGATATCAGTTTACGTGAACTCTCAGATTTGGATGAAAAATGGAATACGGTGGATAATCATTATTCATTATATACTGTTAATCCTTATTATATTCTGGAGAACAACGGGAACAGGAACAATGAAGATCGCTTGTTTGGCAGCCTTGAATTTGATTTTTCCATTTGCAAAGATCTATCATTGAAATGGAGACTTGGCGGCGATGTTTCGAATGAACACAGAAAGATATGGAGAAGCAGGGTTGAACCGGAAGGGAACAATGAATATGCCTCGATCTTTGATCCGGGTGCAGTTGGAGAAAATTCTTTGTATCAAATGCAGATCAATAGTGATATCCTGTTGAACTATTCAAAAGAGCTTGCCAAATGGGACATTGATCTGATGGTCGGTCATTCATTAAACCAACGTACTTCAAGAGGGGTGAGCGCATCTGTGCAATATTTATATCTGGATGGCTTTTATAATATCAGCAACAGTACACAGAATCCAATTGCTTCGGAAGCTTCATCGATAAGAAGGATGCTGGGTATCTTCGGGAGTGCGGATATTACATTCAATGACTTATGGTTCATTTCTTTTACAGCAAGAAATGAGTGGAGTTCAACTCTTCCGGCAAAGAACAATTCCTATTTTTTCCCGGGAGCGAATACAGGTTTAGTATTTACGGAATTATTCCCTGCAATAAAAGATATTCTTGCATTCGGAAAAATAAGACTCAGCTGGGCCAGGGTTGGCAATGATGCTCCGCCATACCAGGTATATTCTGTATTCCAACAGGGATTTCATAGCGACGGGTATGGATTTTTGACCTATCCTCTCACAGGAGAATCTGGATCAGTATATTCTTATGATGTTGGGGATCTGATGTCAAATCCGAATCTGAAACCCGAAATAACCGATGAATATGAACTGGGAACTGATCTGAGGTTTTTCAGTAACCGGTTCTCTGTTGATTTTTCCTATTATCACAAAATTACGACCAACCTGATATGGCCTTCACCGGTACCTTATTCTTCGGGTTACAGATACCAGATGCAGAACCTGGGTAAATTGACAAATAAAGGCATAGAAATATTGGTGGGAATTGTTCCTGTGCGCAGAAACAGCTTTGAGTGGGAATTCTCTGTGAACTTTACAAAAAACGATAACGAATTGAATTATCTGAATGATCAGCTCGAAAAAGCCGAGTTAAATGCTTTGCGTGTTGATGGCGGCCAACAGATAACGTGGGTTGCCATACCGGACATGCCGGTTGGAGTTTTTGAAGCGCGTGCGCCCAAATATACAAGCGAAGGAAAAATGGTTGTAAACAACCAGGGACTTCCGGTAGCAGACGATGAACTGCACATATACGGCGATTCTCAATATGATTATTTTATGGGAATTTCAAATAAATTCACGTATCGGAACATATGCTTTTCATTTCGGTTCGATCTCAGAAAAGGAGGATTGATGTACTCCCGGACAAAAGATATTACTCTTTGGGCCGGATCGGTGCCTGCTACACTATATAATGATCGCGAACCCTTCATTGTTCCGAATTCGGTGGTAGAAACAGGCAGGGATGAAAACGGTGATCCGATATATGCAGAGAATACAAAACCGGTTGATCTGGCTCATCTGCAGGAGTATTGGGGAAATGGAGGGAGTATGATTGATGGAGCCTCTTTAATAGATAAATCCTTCATTAAACTCAGGGAGGTTGTCCTTTCATATTCCGTACCGGCAAGATTCTTAAAAAACATTCCTGTCAGTGGTTTAATCATAAGTGTGGCAGGAAGAAATCTGTTACTCTGGACACCCGAAGGACAAACCTATATCGATCCGGAATTGACAACTTTCGGAAATGATCTGCTGGCAGATTTCGGTGAATATGGGGCTCAGCCATCAACAAGAAGTGTAACTTTTAATCTGCGAGTAAATTTTTAGTGATGCGGAACGGAAAGTATATAGTAATAGCAAGTTTATTTCTTCTTACTTCCTGTGAAGACTGGCTGGATGTAAACCAGGATCCGAATAATCCGTCGGAGGAACAGGTGAGTTATGAATCGGTTCTTTCATCAGGTATATCATCAATAGCGTATGTTGTTGGAGGAAGATACCAGGTGCTTGGTGCTTTGTGGTCACAACATTGGACCCAGTCATTAGGTGCTTCACAATATGCAGGTATTGATGCATATGATATCAATAGCAGCAGTTTTGACGACAGACAATTTGGCGAATTGTATGCAGGAGCTTTAAAGGCTTTGGAATATGTGAGGATTGAATCGGAGAAAGAAGAGGAGTGGAATTATTATCTGATAGCTACAGTATTGCAGGTGTATACATTTCAGGTCCTTGCTGATTTGTATGATGAGATCCCTTTTTCAGATGCTTTGCAGGGTGAAACAGGCAATATAACTCCGGTTTATGAAAAAGGACAGGATGTATATGATAGCCTTATCGTAAGGCTTGATATTGCTCTTGCCAAAGACCTGGATATTCAGGAAATGAAAGACCCGGGGGAATCAGACCTGATTTTCAGTGGCAACATAGATCGCTGGATAGAATTTGCAAACACATTGAAATTAAAAATATTTCTGCGTCAGAGTGAAGTGCGACCTGAATTGGCCAGGCAGGGCATAGAAAAATTATACAGTGATGAAGTTGATTTTTTAGTAACCGATGCACGTATGGATTATTTCCATGATGCCACAGGAGAAAGAAATCCGCTTTATGAAACAGAGGAGAATGTATTAGGAGGGAATCCGAATTTGGTGTTGAGCCGCACATTACACAGTTATTTGCAGGATAATAGTGATTTCGACAGACTGGATTTAATGTTTCATACTCCCGCTGACGGAGGACCTCATAAATCCCTGATTCAGGGCAATTATAATGATCCGGATGAACCGGCAGGAACAAACCATACAAGCTATTCAAAGCCTGTTTTTCCTGCAAACGCGCCTGTTTATTTCATGAGCTCTTCGGAAGCATGCTTTTTACAGGCTGAAGCAATGATCCGGTTTAATGTCGGTTCTTATTCCGATGCAAGAGAAAAATACAATCAGGCTATTACAGATGCATTTGTACGTCTATTATCTGCAAACACTTTTTTTACAGAGGATGATATTATCGAACGTGCGGAATCTTTTATTAACGGTCCGTATAGATTACCGTCGGAAGGCAGTCCGCTTGAGGAATCGGTCAAATCCATTATGATTCAAAAATGGATTGCTCTTGCAGGCATTCAGAGTTTGGAAACTTTTTTTGAGCACAACCGGACTCATTATCCTGAAATAAGTGATGTACTGCCTGATAATGAGGATTATGAACCGGGACGGTTTACTATATCTGTGAACAATGTGACAAGTGGCAGATTTCCAAAACGATTGATATTTCCGGAATCGGAGATATCGGGAAATCCGAACACACCTGAACCTAAACCTGTATGGGAAAAGGTATGGTGGGATACAAAACCATAATAACAGTTGAATGAGAAAAAGTTTTGCATATTATTTGATTGGATCCTTATTGATAATTACAGGATGTGAAAAGTGGTATACAACAGAAGATGTATCCCATGTTTCTTATCTCCCGGAATTCGAGCTGGAAGGAGGTGAGTTTATTTCAATCCAAAGGTCAGACACATCAGAATTTGAAGATCCGGGTGTTGCGGCTTATGCTGATGGAGATGAATTAACAGTATACTCATCCGGGGAGGTGGATCTGACAGAAGTCGGAGTTTATATTATAAGGTATTTTGCTTTGAATCAGGATAACCTGCTGGGTACTGCGGAGAGAATTGTTGCAGTTACACATCATGATGTAAGCGGCAATGATCTGTCAGGTACCTATTCAACTGATATCTGGGGCCCGGTGGAATCGAAAATGAAAAAGACAGAGAAGAATGGACTCTATGAAAGTGAGGATGTGATGGGTTTCCCGGGGTATCAGATTCAGGGAAGGTTCGTTGATCTTGGAAATGATGAACTGGAACTAATTCATGGAGAAGGGTACTTTGGAAGGTATAGCGGATCAGAGGGATCCTATACACGATCTACGCTCGCCTGGACAATATTTCTTGTGGACCCTCCTTACGAAGGTGTTGAGATTGAGGTATTATGGAGAAAAAAAGATTAGTATGAGTATAAAAAGTAACATTGCGATTGTCTTATTCCTGGTATCAAGCCTTATGTCCTGCATACAAAAAGATTATGATATTGGATATCAGGATGATTACCCTAATAAGTTTGCCGGGAATTGGATTGTTTTTGAATTTCCGGGCGGTGAAATTGGGAATACACTGTATGAACCCTATGACCTGGTAACATCTCTTGATCCCAACAACAGGGGATATATGATTATTGACAAACTATACAATTCAGATACGAGAGTCAGAGCGGAGTATTCTGACAGTGCTTTTTATGTCTGTATGGGAGAACAGCTTGAACAAATCAGTACAAATACATATGATATAGAATATATCAGTGTGGATGGGTATATAACTGCTAATCCTGTATTGATTAATATGGCCTATAATTTCGCTGCTTTATCCTTTGAGAGTATCTCATTCGAAATTTCTGATATAGAGGATATTATATATATGCATGCAGGTTTTTATGATGCATACAAGACTGTCGTTGACACGGTTCTGATAATAGGATACAGAAAAACCGGGTTTGAGGAGACAACTTATTAAAGTATAGCAAATGTAATATGAAAAATATCGAAAAGAAGTACTATGGATTGATCATAATTGCTTTATTCGTTTTGGTTTTCAGCATTATACTTATTCCCGGAAAGGATCTGAAAACAAATTCGAATCCCCGATCAATAACCCCCGGTTATGATAAACCTGAAGGATATTATGAATTTTTCCGGAGGATAAGCACACCGATTGGCGCTGATGAAAGCGGTTATAAAACGAACTACCGGTATGAGGAATTGCAAAAAGCTCTGGAAGCTAATCCTTTTGAAAAATCAGGGAAAAGTATTTTCAACTGGACACACAGGGGACCGGGAAATGTCGGGGGAAGAACCAGGAAAGTTATCATTGACCCTGACGACCCTACGAATATGACCTGGTTTGCGGCTGCAGCCAGTGGTGGCGTATGGAAGACAACAGATGGGGGAGAATCCTGGCAGCATTTGACTGATCAATTATCGAATCTTGCGACCAATGCAATTGCTATGGCATCTTCAAATCATAACGTATTGTATATTGGAACAGGAGAAGGATACGGTGGGTTTGGCATGGTCAATGGAAGTGGAATGTACAGAAGCAATGACAAGGGGACAAGCTGGATTCCAATTGACACCACTATTCAGGATGAGAATTTTAAGTGGATCAATCAAATCATTGTGAATGAAAATGATGAGGATATAGTACTGGCTGCTACCAACTCCGGTATTTTCAGATCCGTAAACGGCGGACTGACCTGGGATACAGCGTACTTTACAGGACATGCAGTTCAGGATATAGCTGTAAATCCTTTGGATTGTAATACATTGTATGCAGGTGTGAACAAATGGGGCATTATTAAATCATACAACCAGGGGATCAAATGGTTCGATGTCAATGAAGGTATAGCCACAGGATCAAGATTTTCCGTAACCGTAAGTCCTGTCGATACAAATTTCATCTATACGAACGTGGAAGCTCCTGATCTGGAAACGCATGTATATGCCTCTGACGATGGAGCCCAAAGCTGGAAAAAGCTTAACGATTACAATCAGACTTTCATTCATTTCCTCGGTGTTCAGGGATGGTTTAATAATATTATAAAAGCTCATCCCTTTTCTAAGAACAAAGTGTTTATCGGGGGAGTGGATCTGGGTTGTATTGAATTTAAAAATACGACCAATGTAAGTGAACCACAGGTTTTAAGAACAGATACATTTGGAACGGCATCATTTATGGGTTTTGTCAATTTTGGCGGGATTTCGCTTGGAGGAGGTATGTCCACAGGTATTGATGAAGAAGCTGATATTGAAGAAGAAGATTTCACCAGCATCAAAATATTGTTTGGTCCGGAAAAATCTCAAAAAGCACATCGATTTATCGTGCCGGAAGGTGAAGGGCCGGGAGTGCCACCTGAAGATTATACATACATGGATTACATAGAAGTTGATTTTGAAGTATGGGATACGGATAACAACAGGCAGCTCATGGTATCCTTCAGAGATCAGGAGAGAGACGGAGAGTTTAACCTGATAAAAAGGGAATACGGTGATGATATTAGTGGCAGAGAATACCTGTTTGTTCATGCAATGGAATATAAGAATGATCCTGATCCTGAAATTTCAATGGATGGAGGACATTATCATAAAATGATGTATTTTTTCTGGCCGACTCTTGGTGAGGATCTCGAAACTATGCCGGATGTTATTCCTGAATCAAGAATACATGTGAAATACGGATCTTTGTTATTGCAGGATGCAAACACCACGATACTGGCGGATGCAAGCAGGAATACCCAATTGCATGTGGATCACCACGATCTGCACTTTATTATTACAGATGAGGAGAATGAAAAATTTTCAATTCTCGATGCAAATGACGGGGGATTTGGTTTTTCATCCGATCAGGGAAATACCTGGAAACAGATCAATAAGGGGTATTTGACTACCCAGTTCTATGGTGTTGCAAAAAAACCCGGTAGTCATGAATATATCGGAGGAATGCAGGATAATGGCACATGGCAGTCGCCCATAGGTGAGATTGCCTCAGCCGGTTCCGAATACGAAAGCAGAGTAGAAGGTGATGGTTTCGAATGTCTGTGGCATCCTCTATATCCACATCGTATACTGGCTTCTTCCTATTACAATTTGTTTAAAGTGTCAAATGACGGAGGGAAAACCTGGAGTTCTGCTACCAATGGAATTATTGGGGATGGACCTTTTCTCTCCAGGCTCTCACATTCGCCAAATAATCCGGACCTGGTCTTTGCCGTTGGTAACTGGGGTGTATACAGACATACTAACTTTTGTATTGGAAGATACGATTGGGAATTGATTGAAATTGATGATGGATGGGCTATTGATGATCAGGTTACCAGTTCTCATAGTGTGGAAGTATCATTGGCGGATGAAAAAATCGTATGGGCAGGGGCAGGAATGTATAAGAATCCTGATCTGTCTGTGTTTTTATCAAAGAATTACGGTAAGACATTTGAACCGGTGAATCTGTATGATGAATGGGAAATGGGCTATATTACTTCTATTGCAACCCATCCGACAGATCCTGCAACAGCCTACCTTTTGTTTTCAATGAATAAAAGACCAAAAATTCTAAGGACTGAAGATTTTGGTGAAACATGGGAAGATATTACCGGGTTTGAAAAAACTGACAGTACAAGTCATAATGGTTTTCAGGATATCATGGTATATTCATTGTTGGTTTTTCCTTACAATACTGATATAATTTGGGCAGGAACGGAAATTGGCATTTTCGAAAGTACTGATAACGGAGTATCCTGGCATTTGGCAAACACCGGTTTGCCAAGTGTTTCGGTATGGCAAATGTTTATTCAGGACAATACTTTGGTAGTGGCTACGCACGGAAGGGGAATCTGGACAGCTCCTCAATATCCGGGAGCAGTTGAAGAAAGTGAAATGCAGGAAATATTACACATTCAGACGTATCCAAATCCTTCTTATGGTATCGTTCACCTTGAATTCGAGTCAAATGATTTCGGCAATGTAAATGTTGTGGTATATAACCTGAAAGGTGAAGATGTATATCAAAACAATTTTGTTAAGAACAGCAGTATGTTTCATGAGTCATTAGATCTGGAAACTCTTTTTGCCGGTTCGTATATTCTCTTTGTTGAACTTGATGGGAATGTATTTGTCTCAAAACTAATCTTAAACTGAGTATTATAGCAGGATTATTCACCTGTAAAATCAGGTTCCGCAGTATTTATTATATTTGCAGATTATTTAATCCGGATCATTTATAAACAGTATAATTTTTCCATGTTTATGAATAATAAGGATTAAAAAAGTGAAATCTCATTTTACAAATTACTTTGTCAAGATCTCTATAAGATGGAAAATTACAAGATCAATCATTTGCGTGAGCTGGAGGCGGAATCAATTTATGTGATCAGAGAGGTTGCAGCACAATTTGAAAGACCTACTCTTCTTTTTTCAGGTGGTAAAGATTCCATCGTTATGTATTATCTTGCGCGAAAGGCTTTCTGGCCGGCAAAAGTGCCATTTCCGCTTTTGCATATAGATACAGGACATAATTTTCCGGAAACACTCGAGTTCAGAGATAAGCTGGCAAAAGATACCGGGGTACAATGTATCGTCAGGTTTGTTCAGGATTCTATTGATCAGGGGAAAGTTCAGGAAGAAACCGGAGTCTATGCCAGCCGCAATGTCTTACAAACTGTTACCCTTCTTGATGCTATCGAAGAATTGAAATTTGATGCAGCATTGGGTGGAGGAAGAAGAGATGAGGAGAAAGCACGTGCTAAAGAGCGATTCTTTTCTCATCGTGATGAATTTGGACAATGGGATCCGAAAAATCAGCGTCCGGAATTATGGAATCTTTTTAACAGCAAAAAGAAAATCGGAGAACATTTCAGGGTCTTTCCATTGAGCAACTGGACCGAGATGGATATTTGGCAATACATATACATGGAAGATATTGAAATACCCGATTTGTATTTTACTCATAAAAGAAGAGTTTTTAATCGTGATGGAGTGTGGCTTGCAGAAGCGCCATTTATGAAATTAAAAGACAATGAAAAAATGCAGGAACTGGATGTTCGTTGCAGAACCATTGGAGATATTACCTGTACAGGCCTTACCCTCTCAAAAGCAAATTCACTTGAAGATATAATAAGAGAGGTTGCAGCAACAAGAACTACTGAAAGAGGAGGAAGGGCAGATGATAAAAGATCTGAGGCTGCCATGGAAGATCGTAAAAAAGAAGGGTATTTTTAATTAAAAATTAAGAATTAATAATGAATAATGAGATGGGTATTTAAAAAGTTTGCAAGGCATAGATGGAAAGGCAGAAGAGTTGACAATTAACAAACTCAAAACTCAAAACTCAAAACTTAAAATTAATGTCAGATTTTCAGGAAAAGCAAGACGGGTATTTGAATATGCAACTCCTTCGTTTTACTACGGCAGGTAGTGTTGATGATGGAAAAAGCACCTTAATAGGACGCTTGCTCTATGATAGCAAAGCAATTTTTGAAGACCAGATGGAAGCCATTGAAAGGGCAAGTATTAATAAGGGTGACGAACATGTGAACCTGGCATTGCTTACAGATGGATTAAGAGCAGAAAGGGAACAAGGTATTACGATAGATGTCGCATATCGTTATTTTGCTACTCCAAAACGAAAATTTATCATAGCCGATACACCTGGTCATGTTCAGTATACGCGTAACATGGTCACCGGGGCATCCACTGCCAACGCAGCTATCATTCTTGTCGACGCCAGAAATGGCGTGGTTGAACAGACTTTACGACATTCATTCATTGCATCCTTGTTGCAAATCCCCCATATCATTATTTGTGTTAATAAAATGGATCTTGTGGATTATGAAGAAGAGATTTTTGAAGAGATCAGGAAAAATTATGAGAGTGTTTCCGATAAATTTGATGTCCAGGATATTCGTTTTGTACCCATAAGCGCATTAAATGGAGATAATGTGGTTGACAGATCAAAAAATATGAATTGGTACGATGGACCTACGCTCATGTATCTTCTTGAAAATATACATATCACAAATGACAGAAATTTTAAAGATCCTCGTTATCCTGTTCAATATGTTATTAGGCCTCAATCAGAAAAACATCACGATTTCAGGGGATATGGCGGACGAATAGCAGGCGGAGTTTTTAAACCTGATGATAAGGTTACGATACTGCCATCCGGATTTACTGCTCAGATCCATTCTATTGAAACCATGAATGGAAAATTGGATAAGGCATTTCCTCCTCAATCTGTTGTTATTACCTTGAAAGATGACCTTGATATCAGCCGGGGGGATATGATCGTAACTGCAGATAATCAACCCAAGGTCAGCCAGGATCTTACGTTTATGTTTTGCTGGCTGAATGAGAAGTCTCTTGAGCCTGGTAAGAAATACGTTCTCAGACATACAACAAATGAAGCAAGGTGTATTGTAAAATCAGTCGATTTCAAAGTGAACATAAATACTCTGGAGAAGAATTTTGAAGACAAAAATGTTGGGCTGAATGAAATTGGGCAGATGACTGTGCGGACAACAAAACCAATTGTCTTTGATACCTACAAGATAAACAGGGTTACCGGTAGCATAATCCTTCTGGATGAAAATACGAATGAGACTATTTGTGCCGGAATGATTTCCTGAATGATTTAATATTAATTATCATATCAGGGAACAGGAAGCCGTTTAATGGAAAATAATTCATGTGTGTGTTTATGAAGCTCATTATTATAAATGCCTTTCTCATCAATGGAATCCATTCTAACCGAAATTGAAGCATGGATAATTTTGTTTTCTCCGGCATATATTCCAACATGTGATATTTTATTTTCCTGATTTCTGAAAAAGAGAAGATCACCGGGCAAAACAGAATTCAGATCTTTTACATTTTCTCCCTTTTCGGCCTGATCTTTTGCGTCTCTTGGAAGCGGCAGTTCATGGATTTTACATACCGTCTGCACAAAGCCTGAGCAATCAAAACCAAATATTGTACGGCCACCCCATAAATACGGAGCGTTTAAAAATTGTTTTGATGTTGTCAGAAGATTGCTCCTGTTTGTTTTACTTCCCGGAGGAAGATGATCCTTCAGATAGAAAGTGTTGTTAGCAAGGGTAAACTTATCGCCGGATCTTACGGAAGGTATTTCAGATCCTGCAGGGATAATGATATTCTGGTTCTCTTTTTGTATATTGAAATATGGTTTTGAAATTATCTGCATTTTATGATCTTTTGTTCTACCTGTATAAAAAACCACTGATCTCTCTTCTATCCAGCCACAAAAATGATCAAAATCAGTTGTTACGTTAAGCCAATCGCCATTTTGCTCAATGACTTCAACTGTTTCCCCAAACAAGAGCTGACTGGCTTGTTCAGCCTTATGATTGGGTTCAGACCGGATAGGGATAAGCGGATGAAGACAAATTGCCTGGTTCATTGACTAAAAGAATAACATGCATTCAATATTAAAGAAATTAAACATAATTTTTATATATATGTTGATGATATATTGGAGAATATGGCTTTTCATGATAACATCATAAAAAAGCTTATTAAAATTTGGTATTTTTAGCCCAATAAATATTTGTATATGCCTTCGATATATAATAAGATAGTAAGCAATTATAAATACTTTGGGACGATATTAGTATTTATCCTGGCATTTCTGTTAATAGCCTATATGATGCCAAGGGAAAGAAAATTTACGTATATTTTTCAAAAAGGAAGTCCCTGGAAAGGAGAAAATCTAACTTCTCCTTTCAAGTTTTCGATTTATAAAACACCCGAGGAGTACCAAACGGAAACCGACTCTATTCTCCATGATTTAAAACTCTATTTTACCTTTGACCCCTATGAATTTGCAGAACAGTTAAACAAATTTAAAGAAGGCTTTCGCAAGGAATGGATTGATTTCACTTTGCAGGAATTTAATATATTATCTGAAAAAGCTTATTCGGAAAGCGGAAGATATGCTTCCCTTCGAATATTGCAGGATTATTATGATGACTTTATATACAAGTTGCTGGAAAAAATCTATCTGAAAGGTATCATTGAAATTCCTGAAAAGGATATAGCATTTGATGGATCGACCAATATCGTATTAATGCGAGGAAATATTGCTGAAGAAAAAAATGCTTCTGAATTGTTTACGCCAAAATCAGCTTATGAGTTCATGAAATCAAAAATAAATGAAGAGGTTGCATCCGATTCAAAAAGAAATATCTCACATTATAAAGATTTTTTTGATCTGTTTGAGTTAGATAAGTACATTACTCCGAATATATTTTACGATAGTAGTGCTTCAGAAAGAGAGAAAACTGAAAGGCTTGCAGAAATATCAATGAAAAAAGGCATGATACAACAAGGAGAGCTTATTATTTCTGAAGGAGAAATTGTTACCCAGGAAAAATTCCAGATTTTACAGTCGCTTAAGATAGCCTATGATGAGAAACAGGGAAATGTAAATAAATTTCTGGTTCTTTCAGGCAAACTGATTTTTGTACTTTTATCACTGGTACTTATTTATGTTTTTCTTTACAATTTCAGACGTGAACTCTTAAAAGATCTTGTAAAAACCTCTTTTATATTGTTTATGGTGGTTCTGATGATTTTTGTCGCCAGCACTACGGCAAAAATCGAGAAAGTAAGTTTTTACATCATTCCTTTTACAATATTGCCCATCATTCTGCGTACTTTTTTTGATGAGAGAGTTGCAGTTTTTGTCCATGTTCTCACAACGCTTATCATTGCATTTATAGCCCCAAATAGTTATGAATTTATAGTGCTGAATATTCTGGCAGGGATTGTCGCCATTTTCAGCTTAACAAATCTTTACCGGCGTTCCAGATTTTTTGTTTCAGCATTACTTGTTGTTATTACCTATTGTTTGGCTTATTATGGGATGTCGGTAGTTCGTGAAGGTAGTTTCACGAATATTAAGCTTGAATATTTTGCCAACTTTGGACTTAACGGAGTATTAATCCTTATTTCATTTCTACTGATTTATGTATTTGAAAAAACATTTGGCTTTTTATCTGATACAACGCTAATAGAACTTGCAGATACAAATCAACCTCTGTTACGTAAAATCGCAGAAATAGCCCCTGGAACTTTTCAACACTCATTACAGGTTGCTAATCTTTCGGAAGAAGCTATTCATCGCATAGGAGGTAATCCTCTGTTGGTTCGCACAGGCGCGTTGTATCATGATATAGGCAAAATTCATGATCCGATATATTATATTGAAAATCAAACCACCGGCATCAATCCGCACGATAATCTTGAATTTGAGGAAAGTGCCAGGATAATTATCAGTCATGTTGAAAAAGGAGCCGAAATGGCAAGAAAGAATAATCTTCCGGATGCAATAGTTGATTTTATTCGAACTCATCACGGTACTTCAACGGTTCAATATTTCTATAAATCCTATATTAAAAAATATCCTGAACAGGAAGTAGATGTTAAAAAATTCAGTTATCCCGGCCCAAAACCATCTTCAAAAGAAATGGCTGTCCTTATGATGGCTGATGCTGTTGAAGCTGCTTCAAGAAGCCTGCTTGAGTATAGTCATGAAAACATCAATGATCTTGTCGAAAATATCATTTCGAGACAATTGAAACAGGGACAGTTTGAAGAAGCTCCAATTACCTATGTTGATATTAAGACCGTCAAGGAAGTTTTTAAAATAAGGTTGATAAATATCTATCATGCAAGGATATCTTATCCAAAATAAATCAGAATCTCAGATCGACTATTTCAATGTTTTTATGATTTTCGGGCTGAAAGGTAAAAATGCTGTTTTCAAGATCTGCATTGTATTTTGCATTGAATAAGGATGCGCTGTAATCAATTCCATCTTTACCAATTGCTTTAATAATAAATAACTCATCAGTGTCTTTGTTAATTAAAACTTTAAAACGCGAATAAGGTTGGTCAAGGTTTTTCGGGAACAGGTCTATTTCATACATCCAACCTTCATCGAGTTTCACTTCTCCGATGAGCCGGTATTTAAAATCACGATTGTAAAAATCAAAGATTTTTGAAGGATCTTCAACAAAATCATTTTCATTGGTATCAGGTATTGAGATAACCACCTCGTTTATATCTTCCTGAAATGTATATAATGTTACCCCGTCAAAATAGACTTTTGATCCAGGAGATTCCATATAGTATTTATCACCTTTTATTTTTATTGAGCCGTTGGTCCTGGAAACTTTGTTTTCCCGTCTGTTTTCAATGGTCAATTCAAAGTCAGCCTGAATGGTAGAATATGATTTTGTCTTCAAAGCCACTCTGTCAAGGATCTTTTTGGCTTCCGGATCTTGCTGTGCCATTAAGGTACAAGCAGTAAATACCAGGATATGAATAATTGTAATTTTTTGCATTTTGTATTTAGTTAATTATGTTTTTAAGATCTGTCAATCAACCCAACTCATCATTTTCATTTCGGAATGCGGATTTTGGATTAGCCTCCCTGCCAGCCGCCTGCCTGACGGTTTACCAGCCTGTGGCTGGCATTCAGGGCAGGCTGGGCTGAGCTATCCCGATAAAATCGGGATCGGTTGCGGATTATATGTTTCGACAGTTCTCAACTCACCAACCAATCAACTCCTCTGACTCCTGACATTCCCATTACTCAAGGGAATTCAAATATTGTTCCAAAGAATATTCATCAGGAAAAAAAACCTGTCTTGCTTTACTTCCCTCAAATTGTCCGACAATTCCGGCAGCTTCAAGCTGATCGATAATGCGTCCTGCACGGTTGTAACCTATCGAGAACTTTCTTTGTATCAAAGAGGTTGAGCCTTGCTGATGGGCTACGACTAATCTTGCAGCATCACTGAACAAGCTGTCTCGTTTTGAAAGATCAACATCCAGTAATCCGTCACCTGCATTTTCATCAACATATTCAGGCAAAAAGAATGGAGTGGGGTAAGATGGTTGCTTTCCTATGTAACCGGTAATTTGCTCCAGCTCCGGAATATCAATAAATCCACATTGCAGCCTGATCAGATCGCTTCCCGGGGCAAATAACAGATCACCTCTGCCTACAAGCTGATTTGCTCCGGGAGTATCAAGTATTGTACGTGAATCGATCATAGAAGTAACCCGAAATGCAATTCGGGCGGGGAAATTTGCTTTTATCACACCGGTAATGATATTTGTTGTGGGCCGTTGGGTAGCAATTACAAGATGAATTCCAATTGCTCTTGCCACTTGAGCAAGGCGTGCCAGCGGTGTCTCAACTTCACGACCGGCTGTCATAATTAAGTCGGCAAATTCGTCAATAACAACTACAATATAGGGCATATACCTGTGTCCGTTTTCCGGGTTGAGCCTTCTTTTGATAAACTTCCTGTTGTATTCTTTGATATTCCGAACCTGTGCTTTCTTCAGCAAATTGTACCGGTCGTCCATTTCGATTGTTAATGAATTAAGAGTATTTATAACTCTTTGTGTATCAGTAATAATAGTTTCTTCCGAATCGGGAATTTTTGCCAGATAATGTTTTTCAATTTGCGAATAGAGAGTAAGTTCCACTTTTTTGGGATCTACAAGGACAAATTTTAATTGAGCAGGATGCTTTTTGTAAAGCAGTGAAGTTATAATTACATTCAGGCCAACAGATTTTCCCTGTCCGGTTGCTCCTGCAACAAGTAAATGAGGCATTTTTGCCAGATCAAACACATACGTTTCATTCGAGATAGTTTTCCCAAGGGCTATGGCCAGATCATAATCCGAATCCTGAAATTTTCTGGAGGAGATCAGTGATCGCATAGAGACAACTTCGGGAGTCTGATTTGGAACTTCAATACCAATTGTTCCTTTGCCTGGTATGGGGGCTATTATTCGTATTCCCAAGGCAGAAAGGTTCAGAGCTATATCATCTTCAAGGTTCTTAATTTTTGAAATTCTTACGCCGGGAGCCGGCACTATTTCGTATAACGTAACAGTAGGACCGATGGTAGCTTTGATCTTATCAATCTGGATCTTATAATGACCGAGCGTTTCAACGATTTTGTTTTTGTTGCTGATCAGCTCCTCATTTGTTACAGTCGAGTTGCCGGTTTCATGTTTTTCCAATAGGTCCAGTGTCGGCAGCTGGAAATTCGATAATTCCAGGGTGGGATCATAATCATCCAGGGGCAGATTTGAATTGAATTCTCCCTCTTCTTCAATTTCTTTTGATTCAACTGTAAGCTGCACATCGTCTTTTTCGTTACTATCAGATGAATCACTTACAAAACCTGATTTTGAAGTAAATTCTTCAGTTTCTGAGCTTCGTTCATTTTGAGGGAATTCGGTTTCAAAGACCAGGTCACTATCTTCTTCATTGCTTTGATCAGCTGTGTTTTTAGAGTGTATTCCGGAATCATATAAATCCCTGTCTGTTTTCGTTTTAAAGAAAAACAAATGCCTGCCAAGGATCTTTTTAACATGAGCAAGTGATTTTTCAAATGCAAACAATATAACACCAATACTGGCTATAAGAAGAAGTAAAAATACGCCGATCCTGCCTAAAAGACTTGTCAGAAAGAGACTCATATAGAGTCCGTGCCTTCCTCCGGGTCCTGATCCCAAAATAACACTTGATTCAAAAAAATAACCAAGCCATACGGAAAGAACAATAACACAAAAAAGGGTAGCCAAAAGTGTCTTTCCAAAATGAAGCAGTTTAATATTAATAAATCTCAGACCATAAAGAATTAACAGAAAAGGAAAAGCAAAAGAAGCAACCCCAAACCACCTGTTTATTGTAAGATTGGCCAGGAAAGCTCCCGTTTTGCCTGCCCAGTTTTCAACAACCATCTCAGCACTGGTCCATTCAATATTCCCTTGAATACTCTGGTCGGTTTTCCAGGTAAACAAATAAGAAAGTTGGGAGATAAAGAGCAAAAACCCAAAAGCAATAAAAAGGAAAGCCATTAAGATCCTGAAGCGTTCATCCCGTATGAATCCTAAAATGCCTTTTTTCTTTTTTGATTTTCTTGCTGCAGATTTATTTTTCCCTTCTTTTCCTGCCATGGTCCCTTTTAAATTTTGATAGTCAAAGTTAATAAGCGTACTTTCTTAACATAAAATTATTTGAATTATTATTCAACAATCTGGATAGAATAGTTATGAGTTTTGAGTTGTATAACTGTTAAATCGTGATTGGTAATTCGTGAAAAATAAACGATGATCAGTTTCGAGTTTCTTGTTACTTTATCAATATGATTTCTGCGAAATCATAGATCCCGCCTTGAAAAAATGCGTTCAGAAAATCAATGAATAAAGCGTTAAAAAAGAAAACCTGTCTGAATAACGCTTTAGCGTTATGAGTTTTTTCTTTTAGCGGAATGAATTGATTTTTAGCAATTTTTTCTTCAGCGGTTGATTTCTTTGGTTCCTTTCTTCATCAAGGAAGAAAG
>JAFGQO010000095.1 GCA_016935615.1 Bacteroidales bacterium | reverse complement strand
GCAGCCACTTCATCGGGCTCAGCTTTCATATTCACAAGATTGGGTTGATTCCCAAGAATCGATTCTGTGGAATCCAAAGGATTTTTCTGGGTGCAGGCCAGTCCGATCAATATGATCAGGGCTGTTGCAACAATGACTTTATTCGAATGTCCGGGCGACAACATATTTTCCTCCTGAAAAAATCCCTATTTTATAATAAGGGAGAAACAATTTTAATTTTTTACTGATTTGCTTTTTCATTGTATAATTTTATATTATAGTTTACAGTTCACAGTTAACGGTTAACAGTTAAATACTTATTTTTTATGGTTTTTATTTAATGCATTTGATAATGCCCGAAGCATTTTTGATATGCTTTTTAATTCCGAAATTAATTCTTTTACATCTTTTTTAGAGAAAATATCAACCTCGCTTGAAATATAAACTTGTGTTCTTAATTCTGCGGCAGAACCTTTTGATATGTTCAAAAATCTTTGAAAATCTGGAATACTGTTTCTTTCACTCCCTTCTGCAATATTTGAAGCAATTGAAACAGATGCACGAAGCATCTGATCCTTCATCCCGTAATCACGGCATTCTTTTAACAATTGATAAAGCCTAACTGCTAACCTGCATGATTTTTTCCAAACTTCCAAATCTTCAAACGAAGAACCCATAATCACTTCTTTTCCCTTATTTAAATCTTTTAACTGTCAACCGAAAACCGTCAACCGGTAACTGCCTTACGCTTCTTCTAAATCTCAAAATCTTCAAATGAAAAACTCATAAATACTTCTTTTACATGTTTTATCTTTTAACTGTCAACCGAAAACCGTCAACCGGTAACTATCTTTTTATATTTGTTTTGCCAACACCTTTTGATCCTGACCCGACTCCTGATTCACTTTATTCTTAAAAATGACCACACCCTTTATTTCAATAACCACATCATTGGATGTCTCTTTAGAACGGCGCAGGTTAACTTCTGTTGCTTTTACATAAGGAAAATCTGACAAGGTTTCCAGGTAATGGGCAAACTGCATAAATTTGCCGGTCATATTAATTGTGATTGGAAGCTCTGTGATTTCCTGCCCTTCCTGTTGAATTAAATTCAATTTGGAATAATCAGGGGTTAAAGTCATCAGCTGTAAATTGAAACGACGCACACTGTTCGCGATAGCCTTTCCTAAATCTGAGAATTCTGCGACAGGATACAACCTGTCTTTCAGGTCTTTCACTGCCTGTTGAAGACTGTCGACGATTGTTTCCTGTGCAAGAATTTTTGCTTCAGGCACCATTTTATCACCTTTGCCATGTAATACATCAAGCTGATTTTCCATATCCCTGATTTTAACGTGTTGCGGATTGACATATAGAGAAAGGACAATCGCAAATACCACAAGACATACGACAGGAACAATAAATATTTTAATCCAATCCTGCATCATAATGACTACTCCTTGAGAACAGCTTCCGCTTCAAACCAGTAAAGTTCATCTGATTTGTTTTTATCGTTGGATTCCTGCATCAGCTCATCTGTCAATTCAACCGTCTCAAAATAACCGGATTCCTGTAGTGTCAATAAAAAATCTGCAACTGCAATTTTTATATCGGAACCCGGCGCAGTGCTGCCCCCTTCAAATGATAATTTTCTTATTGATTTCGGTGTTTCTTCTTTATTTTCTGCAGCAGCACTTACACGTTGCCCCTTTTTTGGAGTCGTTGATGAAGGTGCTTTTTTTACTTCCCATCTATATTCAAAGAGACTGATTAACAATTCATTTGGCAGTTTATTTGAAAATAACCGTAAAATTTGAAGCAAATCATCATCCTGTTCGACACGCTTGTGAATCGCTGCGATCTCTTCATCGATATTCTTCTGCTGTGTCAATGCGCGAGCATACCTTCTTTCGGCCGTCTCCGCCTCCAATGCGACACGTTCAGCGATTTTGATTTCTTTCTGAAGACCTTTGGTTTTCAAATAGGCCTTCGATGCTGAAATAAATGCAATGCCCAGCAAAACCAGTCCCAAAATTGTTCCAATTTTTTTTATTTTGGACTGGAGTTGGCGAATTCTATAAATACCAGGCAGTAAGCTGCCTTGAAATCCGGATTCAAGTGCAACAGCAAGGCTGACAGTATGATCCAGAAATTTATTTTTAAACATACCCTTCTGTTTTTTATTACCGGCAATCGTTATATTCCTGGGAACTGGCAAGCGTGCTACTGGTATACCAACACGAGAATTCAATACCTGATCCAGATGTTTGATCTTGGAGCCTTTGCCAATGAGATACAATGCGGATACCGAATCCCCTTTGGTTTTGTCACTGTAAAAACCAATGGACCGCTGAATCTCTCCAGTCAGCCGTTCCATCACAGGCCGCATCATGGCGCCCAGCTCGGAAAGTGGCGCGCCTTTGAAAGACATGCTGTCCACAAAACCGAGCGGATATCCGAATTTGTTTTTAAATTCTTCCGCTTCTTCCATGGAAAACTGAATGGCCTTGCCTTCGTGAAAAATAGTGCCGATAATCGCTTTGGTAAAATCGTTGTCGCCCATGACAATTTCACGGTGGAAATCCAATTGACCATTTCTGAAAATGGTCAACATACTTTT
>JAFGQO010000094.1 GCA_016935615.1 Bacteroidales bacterium | reverse complement strand
ATAGGATATTTCTTAATCTTTTGTTATCTAGCAAATTATAAATATCATACATTTTTCACAATTGTATTAAAATAAGAAGAGATTACAAATGTAATTTATAAATGGAAACAGATGGTTTACACTTGTTAATTACAATTTATTTACATTTGTATAAATTTCTTTATATGAAAGATCAGATAATAAAATTAATGGAAGCAGAAGGCTTAACTCCTGCCAAATTCGCTGATGAAATAGGTGTTCAAAGATCAAGCATATCCCATATTATCAGTGGAAGAAATAAACCCAGTTACGACTTCATTATTAAGATAATGAAACGTTTTTCAGGACTCAATACCGAATGGTTACTCACTGGAAGGGGAAGTATGATAAAAAGCAATGAAAACATAGGTTACAGAGGGGAAAGGAATTCTACATTATTTGATCAGGAAAAGATAGAAAAGAAAACAACAGAAAATAGTATTGATGAAATAAAATTCAATTCAGAAGAACAAAAGAAAACAATGGGAAAGGGCAAAGAAAAAGAATACGAAGTTGAATACAAAAATAATAAAATTTTAGAATTTACAAATGTAAATTATATACTTGTTTTCTTTAAAGATGGTACATTTAAGCAATACAGTGCACGAGAATAGAATATTTGATGAATTCAGAGGGGAAAAACTAAAATACGTGAACTACACATAATTATCAGTTTCAGTATAATTTTTTAAAGAACCGATAATTTCATCAATTCTTTTAAAATCATTGCGCTCAAGATAAGCATTGATACCTTCAAGAATTTCCATTGTTACTGCAGGATGAATAAAATTGGCTGTACCTACTTGTATAGCGCTTGCTCCAGCAAGAAAGAATTCAATAGCATCGGTAGAATTCATAATACCACCCATACCAATTACAGGAATTTTAACAGCTTTTGCAACCTGCCAGACCATCCTTAAGGCAACAGGTTTAATCGCGGGTCCTGAGAGACCTCCGGTGATGGTTGAGAGAGCGGGACGCCTTGTTTTTGCATCAATGGCCATACCGACCAAAGTATTTATTAGTGATACGGAATCGGCGCCGCAGGATTCGACTGCCAGGGCGAATTCAACGATATTAGTAACATTTGGCGATAATTTAACAATAAGAGTTTTGCTAAAAACATTTCTTACTGCTTTGGTAACAGCTATTGTCGAAGGACAATGAGTTCCGAATATCATGCCACCTTGTTTAACATTCGGACAGGAAATGTTCAGTTCAATGGCTTCTATTTTTTCCAGCTTATCACATTTCTCTGCAACTTCACAATATTCTTCAATTGTACTGCCATTCACATTGACAATAACATGGGTGTTGTATTTTGATATCTCGGGATATATGGAATTGATAAAGTAGTCGATGCCTTTATTCTGCAATCCCACTGCATTCAACATGCCTGATGGCGTTTCCGCCATGCGGGGATAGGGATTTCCTTGTCTTTCTTTTCCTGTAATTCCTTTTACTACGATAGCACCGAGACGGGAAATGTCAATAAAATCCTCATATTCCGGTCCGTAACCAAAGGTTCCCGAAGCGGTCCACACAGGATTTTTGCAGGTTAAATTGCCTATTTTCGTTGTCAGTTCTGCCATTTCAATCGTCTTATGTTAAATACCGGGCCTTCAGTACATGTATTTACATTTCCCTTGTCAACTGTATCTACAACGCAACAAAGACAAGCTCCTATACCGCATCCCATTAGATTTTCAAGTGAAACTTCACAGGATATTTTGTGGTTTAATGCAATCCTGGCGACAGCTTTCATCATAACTTCAGGTCCGCAGGTATAGATCATGTTATAATTTTCCTGCATTGCAGGATGATCAGTGATAAGGCCTTTATGACCCCTTGAACCATCCTCAGTGGTTATATTTACCTTCCCCAGGGCTTCAAACTTCTCATTTTCAATGATCAGTCGGGCTGACCGGTAACCGAGTAAAAACTCCGGAAGTATGTTTAATTCCGCCTTAAGATATTTTCCCAATAACAACATCGGAGCAACACCTGTTCCGCCACCTACAAGCAGTACACGTTTGCCGGATGGTTTTGAAAATGAATTTCCCAGGGGATAAACCAGGTTCAGTTTTTCGTTCTTTTTAAGGTGTGAAAGCTGCTTTGAACCTTCTCCTGCAATTTTAATAAGAAGGAACAGCAGGTTGTTTTTATCATCTGTATCATATACGGATAAAGGTCTTCGTAAGAAGGTAGAAGGAGATCCGTCAACACGGGCTTCAACAAACTGGCCGGGAAATATCTTTGGCAATTGATCTTCTGCATGGAGTTTCAGAATAAAGAATTCACTATTCAGCGATTTGTTTTCAATAACCGTGAGATCCTCTATTCTTTTTTTCATTGATACATGCGAATTTGATCCAAAGATATAAATTCCTGTTGGCTATAAAAGATGATTGTGGCAAATTACCTGTTAAAAATTAACTATCTTACTCCTTCATTTTAAATCTATTCATTCTATGATCAAAAATATACTTGTGCCGGCACTCATCCTGTGTACACAATTGCTTTTTTCACAGCATGAACCTATTGTTATTTCTGAAAATCTTCAGTTAATAAAACTATCTGATAATGCGTATGTTCATATTTCTTTTCTTGCATTCGGTTCCCAACGATTTCCCTGTAACGGGCTGGTCTTTATCAGCAATGACAATGCAGTAATGATAGATACTCCGGTAAATGACAGCCTTGCCGGACAGTTGATATCATGGTTTGCAAATAACATGAATATATTCATAGAAACAGTTATTCCTACTCACTGGCATGTTGATTGCCTGGGAGGATTGAAAGGCGCTCATCAGGCAGGATTACAATCCTATGCCCTGGAACTGACAAAGCAACTTGCCATGGAACACAATTACACGGCACCACAAATTACATTTGCTGATTCGCTTACCTTACAGGTCGGTGAAAAAGAAATACAGTGCTATTTTCCCGGTGGAGGTCATACGCTGGATAACATTGTTGTATGGATCCCATCAGAGAAAATACTGTACGGAGGGTGTTTGGTAAGAGCGGCACAGGCAAGAGGGCTGGGCAATACAGCCGATGCCGATCTGGAAGCCTGGCCTGCTACCATGAAAAATGTAAAAGAAAAATTTCCGGATGCCAGGATCGTTATCCCGGGACATGGAAATTATGGCGGAATGGAGCTGCTGGATCATACCTGCGATCTGTTGATGCAAAATACTACCGAATAAGGCAATCTGGCCAGACCGGGTGTAACTGACAACTTTCTTTGGGATTGGATTCTAAATACATGAAAAGGAAATGAAACTAATATCAAAGAAAGCAGACAAACCAGCATCCAGCAATTAGAAACCAGAAACCAACTCGTTCACCGCATGCACAAGGAAGATATAGCTGGCACCTCCATTGATTACGTATTCATTTTCTCCCCACAGGAACGGCCAGTCTTCCTTATTTTCAGGAAAATCTGGTTTTACGATTAAGACACCTGGCACCACACCACCGGCAATAAAGGAGAAGTCGGCCCGGTTATTGCCATAAGCCACTTTTTTAGAGTATGTACCGACGCCGGAAACAAAGGATATATCTGAACCGGGATGACAACCGTAAATGTAATGCAGACCTTTGTATACATCTTCCGGATCCATAATATCAGGGAATGCCTTGTATAAATAATAATTTGTTATGGAGAAATACATTGCCCATCCGCTTCCGGCCCAGCTACCCGTGGCAATGGGCACTCCATACGGATTTTTAACAAGGAAAGCATCCACTGAATCTTTATATGCAAGGGTCAGATTTTCAATTTCTTTCCTAAAAGACTCGTTCATATATGGCAATGCTCGTGCAGCAAAAATGGCATTGAACAGAAATGTTTCCCTGATGTGCGGCAGCAATTCTTCAATGTGTTCTGCATATTTGATTTTTCGCGTAGTTTGCAGCAATTCCAATGATGCTCTCAGCTGCTCGTCAAGCAAATTACCGCCTGTAGTATTTCCGTAACGGAAAACATCGGGATCTTTGCCCTGTTCTTCGTTCCATACTTTAATGGCCGTGGCAAGACATTCATCTGCCAGGGGATCATTAAAGCCTTTTAGAACACGACTTGCTGCGGCAAGAGCTGCGACAGAACCATAATTTAATGCCGATGTTCTGGTAGTAAAGGCCCATCGGTCATCAGACCTGCCACTGGTAAATCCATCCGATTGTCCGTCCCTTAGTTTTGGATTGTATACCAGGTTGTCGGTTTTGGAGGAGGCATCGCCCAAATGAGTGTATTGCTCCAGGGTAGGTGCAATGATCCCTGGTATGGCGTGTCCAACGGCTCTGTACTGCGCTATCAGAGCAAGCGTACCATGTTCTATCTGTTGAAGAAGATCAGGTTTTCCATCAGGTACATGAATGTCTACATAGCGCCTTTCCTGGTCTATTGTGGTTTCATCCCTGTCGGGAGCAAATTGTTCCTGCACTTGCACAAGGGTTAGAAGCAGGATATAGTGAGTCTGAGTGCGGATATCAAAATCGCCGGCATCAAACCAGCCACCATAATTCAGACCCGGAATGTGTTCACCTGGTTCGAAGGGAGTGTCTGTTGTCGGACCCTGTGCGTACACATCAAAATGTGTGTGGTTAACAGGTGCCTGCAGGGCATCGTCAAGGTGCGAAGCGCCATGCCATACGCGGTAAGCTTCGTTTACACGCATATGGTCCATCTGGACAGGGAAAAAGATGTCAAGCGTTGGGTGCCATGCATCCTGGAAAATATCTTCACCGATTTTAAAAGGTTTGGTCTGTATTCCATCGTATTCAATATAATAAAGACCACTTTCCGTGATTTCTGAAAAATCAAACAATGCATACATATACCTGAAAAATTTACCCCATAACTCAGGGTTTTTGGTCTTGATAACCTCTTCAGCCTTTCCTTTTTCGTTGAGCTTTAGCAATCGGGCAGGGGATTTCGATTTGTAGTTTTTATCCAGTTCAATTACAGCTATTTTTTTCTGGCCTGGATGATAACCAACCTGGGAATGAGCAATAACAGGAGGTCTTAACCAGTTGTCAACAACATTTGTTTTTATGCGCCATTCAAGTACTTTACCTGTCCGGTCTGCAGGCAATAAGGATCTTACAACATACCAGCCGTTTTGGGCTTTATTACGACCATCAAACAGCATCAGATCCTGGGCATCAGATTGTATGATGATATGTCTTTTCGGGTCTTCAGGAGCAAGTGAAAGAACTTTGCCGATGGCTATCGGCTCTGGTTCCGTTTTGCCTTCAGAGTCGTATGACATGGGTCCTGTCGGATACAAGGGAAATATTCCTCCTTTATTATCCATCAAATACGTCCTGTTAAAATAGGCGGATGGAAGAAATTCAAGGTTAAACCCGGCGCGGGATATGAGTTTTTCCGGAACGGATTTTTCCAGGTGAATACTGATGATCATATCCATTCCATCTGCCTGTGTTTTTATGGTGTATTCAAAATCATACTCCGGATAAGCCAGCCTTACTTCAATAGTATTTTTTTCAGGATTTATTATTCGATCTATTGTTTCCGGGATATCATTCCACTGCTCGGGTGTATTATGCAGGCGGACATCCCCATTGGTAGCAGTTCTTACTCCATGATGGATGATTTCAATACCGCTGATTTTCGAATCACCAAAGTAATTGCTGTGCGGATTATTGAATACAAGAAAATTTATTCCCTGAGCTTTAAAATATCCCAGCTCATTGATTTCAAGTTTCTTTTTGACTGAAGTTTTGCTGCAACCGGTTAATAAAAAAAAACCGAAAATGATGAAAGTAATCGTTATGACCATTAAAGGCCCATTCAAATGCTTAGCGAAAGATTTCATTTTTAAACTTTTCTTGAGTTCATTAGCCTGTATATAAATACAATGAATGGGTTTGGATCGGATCAAATGAAGACATCATCAATAGAACAAAAAATTCAAAGTCTATATTCACTAAAGATATTAAAATATATTTTCTAATTTCAAAAAATAAATATCATTGGTTTTATTCCTTTGTGCAACTTGTTACTAACAATATAAATAATGAATCATGGACAGGATATTTTATCTAATTAAAAAAGTATTTGCAATATATTTTAAAACTTCGATTCTTCTCCTGGCAATTGTATTACAGCATGCCTGCAATAGCGTTTCGGCGAAGGATATAACATCCTATATTTCTTGTGAATATCAACAAGGGTATTTCAGTCTGGCCGAAGAAGGGAATGTTGCCCCGGTCTTTATTAGCAAAGGAGATCACCAGGGCGTATTCAGGATACTGGAGTACTGGCAAAATGATATTAAAGCCGTAACAGGGACTATGCCGGAACGACTGACTAGTCCTGCAGGAAAAGAGATTGTGATTGTAGGGACCATTGGCAGGAGTGATATTGTTGATGACCTGATCAGGGATGAAAAACTTGATGTTAGTGATATTAAAGGGAAATGGGAAGGCTATCTGATTGAAGTTTTGGAAAACCCTTTGCCTGGCGTTGAAAAAGCATTGGTTATTGCCGGTAGTGATAAGAGAGGAACAATCTACGGAATATTTGATTTGTCAAAGAACATAGGTGTTTCGCCCTGGTACTGGTGGGCTGATGTACCGGTTAAAAAAAGTGAATCATTGTATATAAAGCCGGGCAGGTATAAAGATGGGGAGCCTGCAGTGAAATACCGCGGGATCTTTTTAAATGACGAGGAACCTTCACTCGGAAGATGGGCCGTAGAGAATTATGACGGTTTCAATCATGAGTTTTACGAAAAAGTGTTTGAGCTGATACTCAGATTAAAAGGCAACTATATCTGGCCTGCTATGTGGTGGGCAAGTTTTAACAGTAACGATACACTGAATCCTTTATTGGCGGATGAAATGGGAATTGTAGTAGGCACCAGCCATCATGAACCCATGATGCGTGCACATGCGGAATGGGCGCCTTATAAAGGGGGGGAATGGAATTATGAAACGAATGAAACAATGCTGAGAAAATTCTGGACGGAAGGCATTGAAAGGATGGGAGCCTATGAAAGTATTGTCACTATTGGCATGAGAGGAGACGGCGATATGGCTATGAGTGAAGAAAGCAACATTGCTTTATTGGAAAGGATTATTAATGACCAGCGTACTATCATTCAGGAAGTAACAGGCAAAGATCCCCGGGAAATTCCGCAGTTATGGGCTCTTTATAAGGAGGTACAGGATTATTACGACAAGGGAATGCGTGTTCCGGAAGATGTGACCCTGCTGTTGTGTGATGATAACTGGGGAAACGTAAGAAAACTTCCAAAAGCGGATTCAAAACCCAGGGCGGGAGGATATGGTATGTACTATCACTTCGACTTTGTTGGTGGTCCCAGAAACTACAAATGGCTAAATACAAGTCCCATATCCAGAGTATGGGAGCAGATGCACCTGACGTATGAGTATGGTGTGGATCGCATATGGCTTGTGAATGTGGGTGATCTGAAACCCATGGAGCTTCCCATCAGCTTTTTTCTTGATTATGCATGGGATCCTGATGCATGGCCGGCAGAGAGTATACCCGAATATCACCGGCGATGGGCTGCGCAACAATTCGGCGAAGAGCATGCCGGGGAGATTGCCAGTATTCTGATGATGTATACAAAATTTAATGGACGCAGGAAGCCGGAAATGATTGCGCCGGATACTTACAGCCTGATTCATTATTGTGAGGCAGAAAAGGTAGTGGAGGATTATAATGAACTTGCTGAAAAGGCTGAAAAACTATATGATCTGGTCCCTGAAGAACAAAAGGATGCCTATTATCAGCTGGTATTGTTTCCGGTTCTTGCAAGTGCAAATCTGAATGAGCTGCATGTTACCGTTGGGAAAAACCACCTGTATGCCAACCAGGGAAGAATTGCCGCAAATCAATTGGGTAGAAAAGTGGAAGAATTGTTTGCGAAGGATACACTGTTGAGAAATCATTACCATGATTCCATTTCGGGAGGGAAATGGAACAACATGATGAATCAGACACACATCAGCTATACCTATTGGCAGCAACCCGAGATAGATAGTATGCCAGAAGTGAGCAAAGTAAAACCGGGCAAAAAGGCCGAAATGGGGGTGGCCATTGAAGGTTCGGCCAATTGGTGGCCAAAGGAAAAAGAAGAAGCAGTGCTGCCCGAATTTGATGTATACAACCGGCAGAAGCATTATATTGAAGTGTTTAATCAGGGAGCCCTCCCATTTGATTTTCAGATAAAAACGGGGAAGCCATGGCTTAAAGTAAGTCAGGAAAAGGGGAGCATTGATGATCAGGTGAGGATTTGGACAGAAGTCGATTGGGACATAGTACCTCCCGGTATGCATAGTGTGCCGATTGAAATTTTGGGATCAGAGGGGAAAACGATTCGTGTATTTGCTGGTATCAGAAATCCGGGATCTCCCGGAAGAGAAGAAGTGAAAGGACATTCGGAAGGAAATGGTTATGTGTCTGTTGAAGCTGTACATTTTTCCAAAGCCATAGAAACTGATCGGCTTCACTGGCAGATCATCCCTGATCTGGGTCGTACGGGTTCGGGAATAACTCCATTTCCTGTAACTGCTTCCCCTTTATTGCCGGAAGGTGATTCACCCCGACTGGAATACAAGGTACATTTGTTCGATACGGGTACCGTGAGAGTGATGGTTTATGTGGCCCCGACATTGAACTTTACAACCTCGGAAGGCCTCAGATATGCTGTTTCCATTGATGATGAAGAGCCTCAGGTTATGAATATACATGAAGGAGATACTGTTCCCGACTGGAAATACCCCGATTGGTGGAACAATGCAGTATCTCAGAATATTAAGATACTTACTTCAGAGCACCAGGTGGACAAACCGGGTGAACACGTTCTGAAATACTGGATGATCGATCCTGCGATAGTGCTTCAGAAAATTGTGATTGATGCAGGAGGTCTTAAACCGAGTTACCTCGGCCCACCGGAAAGTTTTTACAGGCTGGAGGAATAGTATAGTTGAGTATTTGAGTAGTTGATGAGTTGGTTAGTTGAGTATTATAAGTTGAGGATTACTGGATACTTGTTTCTGGATTATTGGAATGATAAATCGGTAAACTGGTGAATCGATTAAATGAATCTAATCATCCGGTATAATGCCTGTTACATAATTTCAGATGATCATTGCTGTATAGTAAATTAAAGAATACACCCTGAAGGGGTGTGACCTGCCTGCCGGTTCACCCGCCGCAGGAGGGCAGGCAGGTTATTTTAGCCCGGGGCGAAACCGGGAACAGGATACAGGATAAAAAGCGTTTCATCTGTCTGCATAATTCAGGACACAAACAATCTATGAAACGCAAATCACAAAGATTTGATTTGTTAATAGAAAAATAAGAAAGTGAGAGAGTGATTAACCGGGGAATCGATGAACGGTGAACGGTGATCAGTTTGGAGTTTAGAGTTCAGGTGCTAATTGTATATAGCTGATCACCAACAATATAAAAATAAGTCGTTCCGTTTGGGAACGGAACGAAAAAATGGCTTGTGTGTTGGATAGAACTTAAAACTAAAGAGTTGGATAATAGTAATTGATTGATTGTTTAAGTGTGCAATCGTTTAACTCATAAGTTGATAGAATGGAGCTTGAGGCTAGAGACTTGCGACTTGAGACTATTCTCCAATATGTCAAATTAACAGTATTAGCATTCCGAAACTGATAAATTGACATTATCATTGATTGATAAACGCTTGGTTATCAGACAATTTGTCAATTTTTTTATCTGGCATATTCCTTGATTATTATACATTGGTTTTTTGAAAACACTAATGTTTAACTTAAAATATGGAGGGTATAGCCATGACACTAATAAAAAGATCAGACGTTAATTTTCCGTCAATCCCTTCATTTATTGATAACCTTTTATCAAGGGATTGGATGGATTGGTCAAACTTAAATTTTTCCAGCACAAATACTACTTTGCCTGCTGTAAATATCAGGGAAAGTGATAATGAGTATGAACTGGAAGTAGCTGCTCCGGGTATGAAAAAGGATAGTTTCAGGATCAACCTGGACAAGGATCAGCTTACTATCTCTTCAGAATGGAAGGAAGAAAAGAAAAAGGATGAGGAGGACTACACTCGCAGAGAGTTTAGCTACCAGTCATTCCAGCGTTCTTTTACAATCCCTGAAAACGTGGTTGATGGTGAGAAGATCAATGCAAAATACAACGATGGTATTTTAAGCATCAAACTTCCAAAGAGGGAAGAAGCAAAGCCAAAACCGGCACGCGAAATTAAGATCAGCTAATTGTTTGCATTAACATTGGAATTAAAGCAGGATCAGGTCCTGCTTTTTTGTTTATTTAAACACCTTTGCAAAGGATATTACATTGCATGTGGATGATAACTGCAATGCCTCAATTACACCCGATGATGTGGATAACGGTAGTTGGGATAATGTCGGTATTGTACGTATCCCTGTTGATGTTTCGCATTTTAATGCAGGATTATATACAATTAAGGTTTCTTCAGAAAAACAGACAGGTATACAAAAACTTGTTATTGCCCGGTAAGAAAGATTATCCTGTATTAGCGGCAACTCAGCCGTAATAAATAGCACTATCGGCTGCCTTATATTTGTATACATCCTGAAAACAAGATACAGGCAGCCGATATTTTATTGTAATTTATCTGTCTTACTTCTGATTAAAAATCCTGTTTCTAAAAGAAATATTTATATTTATACTAGTTATAGTAGAATACTGTATGATTAATATCAATCGCACAGTATACAATTATTAAAAGACTGAAAACAATAACCTATGAGTAAAAAAATTGTTCTATCCGCATCAGTGCTTATGATTCTGGTTTTAACCAATTGCAGGCATGAAATGAGTATTGCTGACAATCCCTTGCTTTCCGAATTTGATACTCCCTACGGAGTTCCTCCGTTTGATAAGATCAAACCGAAACATTTTCTTCCTGCATTTGAATATGCCATTGAAAGACATAACAAAGAAATAGATTCTATTGTATCAAATGAAGAAGCTCCGTCATTTGAAAATACAATTGTGGCATTGGACCGTTCCGGCAGAAGAGTTCGTGATATCAGTTATATTTTTTTCAGCCTGAAATCGGCCAATGGTACAGAAGGAATGCAGGCTATTTCAGCAGATTTTGAATCAACATATACTGAACATACCGATAACATGAATTTAAACAGTGAATTGTTTAAAAGAATTGAATCGGTATACAATTCAGAAGAGGCTGGGAATCTGACTACTGAAGAATACAGTCTTCTGGATAAATATTACAAACAATTTGTCCGCAACGGAGTAAACCTGCCAGATGAAGAAAAGGAAAAACTCAGGGATATCAATCAACGTCTTTCTGAATTAACCGTTCAGTTTGATCAGAATCTCCTGAAAGAAACCAACAGGTACAGGTTGGTGATTGATGACAAATCAGATCTTGCCGGATTATCTGAAGATATCATCAAAACTGCTGCTTTGACAGCCGATGAAAGCAGTCTGAATGGAAAGTACGTGTTTTCCACACACAAACCCAGCATGATCCCGTTTCTTCAGTATGCTGATAACCGGGAACTTAGAAAACAACTTTACGAAGCTTACACCTTACGTGGCGATAATAATAATGAATATGATAACAAACAGATCATTAAGGAGATTACAAACCTCAGGATAGAAAAAGCACATTTGCTGGGCTTTTCTGCTTATGCTGATTATGAACTTGACGACCGGATGGCGAAAACTTCGGAGAATGTTTACAAAGTGCTGAACAGGGTGTGGGAGGCTTCTCTTCCTGTGGCAGTTCATGAAAGAGAGCAGATGCAGGCGATCATTGATAATGAGGGGAAAGATTTTAAACTTGCTTCGTATGACTGGTGGTATTATGCAGAGAAGCTGAGAAAACAGGAATATGACCTGGATGAGAACGAGTTGAAAGTATACTTTGAGTTAAATAATGTAAGAGACGGGGTATTTTATGTAACCGGACAGTTATTCGGTCTGACTTTTGAAAAGATAAAAACCGAAATTCCCAAACCTCATCCTGATGCTGAAGTATATGAAGTGAAGGATAGCGATGGTGCTTTTCAGGGCATTTTGTATCTCGATTACTACACAAGATCTACAAAAAGTCAGGGAGCATGGTGCGGGATCTATCGTAAGCAGTATATTCCTGACGAAAATGACGTGAGACCTGTTGTTACCATTGTATGCAATTTCTCAAAACCGGCAGGAGATAATCCGGTGCTTTTGAGCCTGGATGAAACCCTTACGTTATTTCATGAGTTTGGGCATGGTTTGCATCAATTGCTGTCGGATGTGAAATACGAAAATATTTCCGGCTCGAGTGTAAAAAGAGATTTTGTGGAACTTCCTTCCCAGATCATGGAAAACTGGGCTGTTCAGCCTGATGTATTAAAAGTATATGCAAAGCACTATAAAACACAGGAAACCATGCCTGAGGAGCTTATACGGAAAATGCAGAATTCCAGGTATTTTAACCAGGGTTTTGCTACTGTTGAATATGTTGCAGCGTCACTTCTTGATATGAATTATCACTCTCTGGAGAAACCATCGGAATTTGATGTTAATGCGTTTGAGAAAGAGTATTTATCGGAAATCGGGTTAATTCCCGAAATTGTCCCAAGATACCGAAGTACCTATTTTAAACACATCTGGTCGGGCGGATACCAGGCAGGGTATTACAGTTACCTGTGGGCAGAGGTCCTTGAAAAGGATGCCTTTGAGGCTTTCCTTGAGAAAGGATTGTTTGATCAGGAACTGGCAAGATCCTTCAGAACCGAAATACTGGAAAAAGGAGGAAGCGATGATCCCATGAAAATGTATATCAGATTCACGGGCAGGGAACCGGATATAGAGCCTTTGTTAAGAGGCAGGGGACTTTTGTGAGAGTGAGCGAGTTAGAATATGAGAAGATGGGAAAGTGAGAGTGTGAGAAGATGAGATTATAAGAAATGAAACTAGTGACTTGAGACTATTCTATGGTTGCTGGTTTCTTTGGGAGTGTTCAATTAAGTGTGTCAACAATAAATAATAAATTAGTTACTTGACACATTATGGAAAAACAGGAAGACAACAATTTTGACAAAATCAGTAAACTACTTGCCGAAGAGCTTCGCAAAGGGAAAAAACAGTTACACAGTTCAACAACTCCAAATTCTCATGTCTTGGGTCTTCTGACTCTAAACAACTCAACTTCTCACTTTCTCATCTTCCGACTCTGAACTCAAAACTCCAAACTCGAAACTGCTTCATATAATTTTAATTATTGAAGATATTTTTTGCTCATGGCAGATAATTATTTTATTTTTATT
>JAFGQO010000093.1 GCA_016935615.1 Bacteroidales bacterium | reverse complement strand
TTTTGGAGTCTTCGTGGCTGAAATAGTATGATTAAAAAATGCCACAAAGTCACCAAAACACAAAGAACTCACTAAAAAGCTTTTTTGAATAATTGATACTTAAGGTTTTTTATTTCGAACTCACGTTAAAATATTTTGAATATGGTTTCTCAAAGGATATGGAATTGAAAGACGCCGGGAGTGCAGAAAAAACTGTACGAAAGTCCCGGGATTAAACAAACAAAGTAAAATACCATTATAACTATGCGAACAGGAATTCTCATTACCGGTGCCCTGGGCGGATTGGGGCATGCTCTCGTTGAAGCGGCAGCACAGCTAAAGGATATTGATTGCATTGTTGCTGCTGACAATAAGGAGGAGATTCTGACAAAATATATAAGCGATCCTGGCGTTGTGGGCATATTCATGGATGTAAGTTCACAAAAATCGATCGAAGAAGCCAGAAATACAATTCATGACAGAGGGATCACTGTCAAGTACCTTATCAACAGTGCCGGCATTGCCAGGTTCTTTCCGATCTCCGAAGCAGATGAAGCCCGGCTGGATGCAATAGTCAAAGTCAATACATACGGGCCCGTGTTAACAGTTTCCGCTTTTTTAAGCGATCTGGTTCAGAACAAAGGCAGGGTTATCCAGATCAGCAGCGACAATGTCAGGCTTTCGGGGCTTTTTCAACCCTATGCCACCACTAAAATTGCCCTGGAATCATTCAGCATAGCTATGCGACAGGAACTCGGTCTGTTCAATGTTGACCTTGTCCTTATCAGGCCGGGTGCAATAAATACCGGATTGTTGCATGAGGTCGCTTCGGCAGAGATCCCGGACACAAACAGCATCTACAAGGATTATTTTCAGAAATTTACGGGTATAGCACAAAAGGAAGTAGGCAGAACAGTCGAGCCTTCGAAAGTAGCCAGGCTGGTAATGAAAGCATTAGCAGCAAAAAAACCGAAAAGAATATACAGTATCAATAAAAATGCAAAGATCTCCTTTCTTACGAAATTCCCTCAAAGATGGATAGATTACCTGGTCAGGAAATCCATTCTTTCCGGGTAGTTAATGGGATACTTTAAAGTTTTATTTCAATGAGTTTCAGGTTGTCCCTGCCAAAGGTTAACTTTTATTTTTTAAATTGCATTCCTGTGAGATTCAATCCGGTAAACATAATTGTTTAATCAGAACCAATTCGAAATGAATAAAAATAAAACAGCTTATTTTATCCTGGCCAGTGCCCTTGTTTGGGGAGCCGTACTGATCGCCTCCTCGGTCATACTGAAAGGCACACCCTACAGGAACCCGATGTATAATGTACTTCTTGGTGGCATAGCATTTCATTTGCTATTCATTTGGGGACCTCTTGGGAATCAGTTACGCAGAAAGGATGATGCGGATAAGGAAAACAGTTAAATGATCTAATTCTGAAACATATGAAAGTTCTAATGAAAAAAAAATGGATAGGGCAATTGGCAATTGTCCTTTTGGCAGTATTGTTTTTTGCTGCCTGTTCAAATAACGAGAGTGTAAAGGCTTGCCTGGAGGGTCGTACATACGGATTCTGGAGTGGTCTTTGGCACGGGATCATCGCACCGGTCGACCTGGTGGGATCGTTATTCAGAAGCGATGTAACAATTTATGCACCCAATAACAATGGAGCATGGTACGGACTGGGATTCCTGATCGGTAGCGGTGGTTGGGGGTTTCTTGGTGGCAGAGGGCTTGGCAGAAGAAGATAAATTACCTGAAGAATTAAATTCTATGAAATTTATTTCACTGACAGTCGTAATTTATACGATGTCGGTTGCTTTTTCATTTGCACAGAAAGCAAATCCGGTAAAAATCCATATCGGCACATATCTTGGAAATGAAGAAAGGAATTACTACGGGAACGAAGCCCCTTCAAAGCTGGATACTTTATGGAGAACATATTTGGGTGAAGGAGTTAGTCCGGCCTACGGGAATCCGCAAAAAGTATGGAAAGGAGCGGGATGGACCGGTCAGCCCCTGGTTGTTGAGGAAAACGGGGAAATCTTCCTGATCCAGGGGGCATTTGACTATAACCTGAAAAAGATAAAAGCAGAAACAGGGGAAATTGTATGGGAATACCGGTTTGACGACATCATTAAAGGAACAGGAACAATATGGGAAAATGCACAACCGGAAAGTCCGGAAAACAAATATATTATCATCCAGGGAAGCCGGAGAGGAGTAAAGAAACCGATAAACGCAAAGTATTGTCCTTCGTTAAGAGGCATATCTTTTTATGATGGCTCTGAATTATGGAGGATGAATGTCAAAAGAACCATCAGCTATTCCAGGGATGTTGACGGCTCGGCGTTGGTTATTGATGACACCGCTTACCTTGCCCTGGAAAACGGATTGTTCACTGTTTTTTCACCCGATCCTGAGAATACGGAAATGCGAAATGGGATGATGCAGCCAAAAATATATAAAGAAATTCCCTTTTTTCTTCCTGAAGATACCCTGCGGCATGGCAGGAACATAGAATCGGAATCCTCTCCCTGTTTTCTTGATGGAAGGGTATATACAACTTCAGGATCCGGCAGGGTGTATGGCTACAATATCAGTAAAGGCCTTGTCGACTGGGTTTTTGGGATCGGTGCCGACCTGAACGGATCGCCGGTGGTAACATCAGACAGTTGTTTGCTCATTCCCGTTGAAAAGCAATACATTGAAGGCAGGGGAGGTGTCTTCAAGCTTGATCCTTCAAAAGATCCTGACAATTGTGTTGTCTGGTATTATCCTGTGGAAGATACCGCGTGGTTTCATTGGGAAGGAGGTGTAATAGGTTCGGTGGCTGTTAACGACAGATATCATACTGGGTCAGAAAGCAACCTGGCGGCATTTGTCGGAGTAGATGGTTCCCTGGTGGTTGTGGATCATAAGTCAACGGATACCGGCAAACTTGTTTTAGGGCCGGATAACAAACAGGAATATTCTTCTCCGCGTGTTGTGTTCACAGAAGAAACCGGAGGAACTATATCCACTCCAATTTTTACAGATGACAGGTTGATCGTTCCGCTTGATTCCGGATTGTATTTGTATGAATATACTTCAGACCACAAATTCAGATTGCTGGATAAAATTGACGGCATTCAGATAGATGCCACTCCTGTTGTTTGGAACGGCAAACTCTATGTTGCCTCGCTTGACGGGTATTTGTATTGCTTTGGGGAGAAGCGGTAATTCTTCCGGATCAGTTGATATTTTTCATTTGTTTTTATTGAATAACGCATCCGCCGGGCATCCCAGCTCTTTTTGTCTGCAATATATGCAGGTCATTTTTCCACGAATAAAACCATTGCCGAATGTTGTTAACAACAGAAGCAATACCAGGGCGGACAACAAAATAAGATCAAATTTCAGGCATAATAGAACAATTCCGACAATTATTGGTATTAACGAGATCAGAATATCAGGGATCATATCTTTCCAGCTCATTTTTTTTTGGCAGAATTTTGCACTATCCCCCTTTTTAAAAAATAATGAACTGAGCCTGCCCTTTCCGAATCCACAGGTTTTACCCCAATAATAACAGTTGATACAATGGTATCGTAGCAGTCTGAATTCAAACAGTAAAACATAAAGTAAAAAAATAAGGGCAAAGATCAATCCTAACCGGAAGATGATCAGAAAGCCAAGTCCGTATATAGCAAATGAAACAAAATTGGATAAGATCACGATCCCTGTAGGAAAGTTTTCGTATGTTTTTGTTGGTTCCATTTACAATAAGAATTGTTTCTAATACACTCAATGACTTCAGTTCGTTCATCGACTGCTGTTTATACGGTCAGTCTGTCAGATCCCGACGGTTTTTTTACTGCTTCCAGGATATTTCCCCTTTTGTTCTGAAACCATCGGCTATGAAATGACTATCCAATGAGCCTTCCTGTGATTGTATTACCATAATTATCATTTCCGCATCCGAGTTGTTTCTCCAGGTTCTGCTGCCGTCAGCCGATACCCTGATTATTGTTCCCTGTTTTACATCCAATATGTTACCGTCAACCTGAAATTGCCCTTTTCCTTTAATAAATATATAAATTTCTTCGTGATTTTTATGTTTATGAAGGAAACCGATATCCGTTGCGGGCGGAAGGATCTGAAAGGAGATCTCTGTTCCGGATGATTTTACTGTCTCCCCAATAAATACTTTCCCTTTGACAATGTGATGCAATTTCGGATGCAGATAGGAGTAGCCCATTAGTTTATCAAATTCTCCGATATCAATGGCCGTATAATTTTCACCTTCCGAAATGATCTTGACTTTTTTCATTTTTATGGCTTTTAATACTTTTTGTTTTATCAGCAGGGATCCTATAAAATTTAGTTAGTAATTTTTTGCAGTTAAAACCTGTTGTTATCCGTTATTGAGGATAAGCCTGAAATAACCTGCTGTCTTATCAGTAAACGAATGTTTAATAAATAAAAATAATCACCTTTCGTACTTAATAAATCGGAAATGTTTTTATTGTTTATTTCATAAAAACCAGGTATTCTTTCTAATGGAAACGCAATTGAAGATCCTATTGCTTCATTGAACAAATATACAATCAGAAAACCTTCCTTATGTTTGTTAAAATAACGGTACATTTTATTGTACTTATTTTTATCAGCTTTATCATTCCATATTTCAGCTATATGTCCGGATATAATTACCGCATCATGATATTCTTCAGCAATCTTTATCAGGAAATTATCCATATATACGTTTTGTTATAATTGTGACTAACGTAAAAATTAGTCCGTGATTTTCAGTTGTTTATATTTTTGACAAATTTATTATTTTTAACAGTTTCTCACCCTGTTTTTTACGTTAGCGACAGAATTTAATCCAGTTTTCGGGATGTGGGGAATGGCATACGACGTTTCTGTTGTATGATTTCGTTGGCGCCTGTCTGCCGGTTTACCCGCCTGTGGAGGGTTTACCCGCCTGTGGCAGGCAGGCAGGTTGCATCGCACTGTTTTTGATTAGAAAGATACAAAAAGCGGCTTATTTACCCGCCGAAGTCCCGATAGCTATCGGGACGAAAGTGGGCGTTCGTATCAACCGTGAACAAACTTAGCCAATGCATTATACAACACTTTGGCAACTGGCAATTTTATTCCCCCACGCTCGCGCGGATTTGTAATCCGGGCGCAATATATCGCTGAAAATAATTCCTGCTATTTATCGAACCGTGATTAATGGCAGTCCAAATCCGAAAACCTTTACTATTGTATGCCCTTTCCATGACTTTAAATACTACATGTAATACAAATACTAATCCTTTCCCATCTATTTCGTCTAATTCTAAAATATTTTGTTTATGCTCTTTAGAAATTATTAAACAAATTAACCCATTACTTGTCCTTCTATATTTGTCAGTTAGAACAATGAACGTTTCATTTTCATAAATCACTTCTTCATTATCTCAACTTCCATTAATAATCTGACAAAATCTACATTTTTCCATTTTAACGGGTTATTTGTATCTATGTTTACAGCTTACGCACAACCAGCATATATACCAGACTATTTAATGTTATTAGTTCTCCTAAAATACTCAAAAATGTCTGTAAAATAAAACGTTAGTTGTATACAAATGAATTGGAACGGAAGGAATGTTTAATTTCGGATAAATTAAGAATATTTTTGTACGCATACCAAGAAAAACAGAACATGCATTTCAATTTGCTCATCGGATCGGGCTTTATTATTTTCACTGCCTGCAGCGGACATGTCGATCAATCGCCTGCTATTGCCTGCAATACTGTTGCACATCTGCAACAAGAAAAAGAATTGATACATCCAGCAGGAAACACGATCAGTACGCGATTCTTAACTCCCGAAGGCTTTGCGAGAGTTGATGCAAAAGAAAATTCATTCCAGGAATTCCTGCACACATTGCCTTTAAAACCTCATGGCACAAAAGTAAAACTGTACGACGGAAGAATAAAGGAGGATAATGGTGTATACTGTGCGGTGGCAGACCTCGGAATCGGGACGAAGGATCTGCATCAGTGTGCCGATGCAGTCATTCGGTTAAGAGCAGAATATCTTTATGAACAGGAACAATACGAAAAAATTCATTTCAATTTCACTAACGGCTTTCGTGCAGAGTATTCGGAATGGATGAAAGGGAAAAGGATCCGGGTGGATGGGAATAATGTCCGGTGGATACAGTCGGTCCGGCCATCAAATTTATACGGCGACTTTTGGAAATACATGGAAACTATCTTTACTTATGCGGGCACCCTTTCCCTGTCAGGGGAACTTCAACCGGCAGTTGTTGAAGACATCCGTACAGGTGATGTATTTATCCGGGGAGGTTCACCGGGGCATGCGGTAATTGTTGTGGATATGGCTGAAAGTGAACAGGGGAAAAAGATCTTTCTCCTCGCCCAGAGTTATATGCCTGCCCAGGAGATCCAGGTGCTGAAAAATCCGGACAATGAAGAACTTAGTCCCTGGTATTCAGCCGATTTTGGAGAACTTCTGCATACCCCGGAATGGACATTCAGAAAAACCGACCTGAAACGATTTCCTGAAGAATAGGTCGGCAAAATTTCTTTCAGCAAGAAAATTTCATTTTCACATATTTTTGTACTTTTATTTTTTGTACATATACAATACTTCACCTAAACTACTTTTATTTACTCATTAAATCCTTGTATTATGGAACCTATGAAAAGCTTAGTACCAATGGCAAAGTGGTTGTTAAGAATTGCAGTTGCCCTGATCGTATACGGTGCATTTTTAAACACTGCATTGTCATTTTCATTCAGCGGAGCCGGGTATTACTTTGCTCTTGCCATGGTTATTTTCACCATCTTATTGCTGGTCGGGGGATTTTTGAAAAAAAGTTCCATGACAGTAATTTCGGGTTTGGTAATCCTGGTACTTTCGGTGATCCTGATGTTTACCGGAGGGATCAGCCTGGGAAGCATCATCGCCAACTTTGCAACCGCAGCCATCGGATTCTATTTTATGGCACGGGGCAATTTGGGATGATGCGGTTATAATTTTAAAACAGACAATTAATAAGCAGATACAACACAGAACGGGTTAACATAACTGACTGACTTTTTAAACAACCCTGCTTGCAGGCAGGGTTGTTCATATGCAGAACGGACTTTCCTAATAGTATCAAATGTAGGAGGAGTTCCGGTCATTACTGAATATCCGGCAAACTATTGAGGAATTCAAAATCCACCTCTTGTCCTTCCGTACAGTACCAGATGTTTGCCTGGATTTCCATTACCTCCATGGTGGTGATAAGAGAAAAATCTTTGGTTCTGAGAATATTCACAATATCTGTAAGACAATCCAGGTTTACCAGTTCACAAATGTTGTAATCGGATGATTCATCGGGTGCCGATTTATCTGATGCCAGGCAAAATACAGGAATTGAAACAGTGATTGTCTCACCGACCAGTACAGTGATGGGGATTGTTACAACAACCAACATCGGCTGGTAATCTCCCGACTCAGGGAGAAACCATGTGCCGGGATCAATGGTAATGGTGATGTCAATCTGGGAAATGTTCGTTATATAAATGACAAGGGTATAAGCTCCTCCCAATGGCATTAATCCGCTGCTGTACAAACAATCCATCATGCAATCGGGATCGTCCGGATCAACTTCGGCACAATCATTAACACATTCCAAATAATTGTTGTACGGATCGCCCAATGGATCGAAAACAGATGAAATATCCCCGTCAATTGAAAAATCCAATCCCTCAAAGCTAATAGGATTGCATGTTTCATTAAACACTTCGGGAATCTCGTCATCAGACTTATTGCATCCGGAATAAGCCATGATCATTAACAGCGTCACATAAACAAAGAAGTTTTTCATGATACAGGTTTTAATAGTTAGATGAAAAATACCATAAGACAGATAATGTAAATCTCACAGAATCAAAATTTAAGAAAAAAATATCACTTGTCAAAACAAGTGATTACACAAACTATTATTGGACGAGATTTCGTGAGAATTCACCTATTGTTAATTAGTAATGGCCAATTTGCCAGGCCCTGAATAATCAATCCGGCAGAAGGGGATTCGGATATTAAATTATCCCCTGATCAATCATTGCGTTGGCCACTTTCAGAAAACCGCAGATGTTGGCTCCGCGCACGTAATCGATGTAACCGTCGGCTTGCTGTCCGTGGTGTTTGCATGCTCCATGAATCGATTTCATGATCTGATGCAGACGCTGGTCTACTTCATCCTTGGTCCAGCGTAGTTTCATTGCGTTCTGTGTCATTTCCAGTCCCGATGTTGCTACGCCTCCTGCATTGGCAGCTTTTCCCGGACAGTATAAAAGCCGGTTCCCGCGGAAAATATCTATTGCTTCCGGAGTACAGGGCATATTTGCTCCTTCACAAACGCAGATGCATCCGTTTTTCAGGAGGTTCAGGGCGTCTTCTTTGTTCAGCTCGTTCTCGGTGGCACATGGAACAGCAATATCACACTTCACTTCCCAGGGATGCTTATCAGGAAAGAAGCGGGCACTTTTAAACTCATGTGCATAGGGTTCAACTATATCTTCATTACTGGTTCGTAATTCAAGCATATAATCAATTTTTGTTCCGCTTACGCCTTCTTCGTCATACACGTAACCGTCGGGACCCGAAAGTGTGATAACCCTGGCACCCAACTGGTCAAGTTTGGTCACGGCTCCCCATGCCACATTGCCAAAACCGGAAACAGCCACCTTTTTGCCTTCAATTTTTTCTTTGCGGTCAGATAGCATTTCTTTGGCAAAATAAACCACTCCAAATCCTGTGGCTTCAGGCCTGATCAAACTGCCACCCCAGTTTATGCCTTTCCCGGTGAGTATGCCGCTGAATTCGTGGCTAAGCTTTTTGTACATACCGAAAAGGAAACCTATCTCGCGTGCTCCAACTCCAATATCACCCGCCGGTACATCGGTTTCGGGACCTATGACTTTCCATAATTCCAGCATGAATGACTGGCAGAAGCGCATGATCTCATTGTTTGACTTGCCTTTGGGCTGAAAATCAGATCCTCCTTTTCCTCCACCCATTGGCAAAGTAGTAAGTGCGTTTTTAAAGATCTGTTCAAATCCCAGGAATTTAAGTATGCTCAGATTTACACTGGGGTGAAATCGCAACCCGCCCTTGTAAGGACCTATGGCATTATTGAACTGAACCCTGTATCCCCGGTTGATATGCACTGTTCCTTCGTCATCCATCCAGGGAACTTTAAACGTGAGTACCCTGTCGGGCTCTATCAGTCTTTCAATGATTCCTGCCGTTTGAAAATGCGGGTTGTTATTGTAAATATCTGCTATCGATTCCAGAACCTCATGCACTGCCTGCAGGTATTCCTGCTCTCCCGGATTTCTGTGCTCCAGATCCTGCATTATTTTTTCAATATCCATGATTCAGAGTATATTATGGTATTTTAAAGTTAGAGCATTCAAAACAACTCTCAAAAAGCTTTGTTAACATTACATAAAGATAGATATACATCGGAATTGAATCTTATGATATTCATCACTATAATCTCATGTGATAATGCAGCTGAAAAAGAAAGATTTGAATGACCTGCTCATGAAAAATAGCCGAAAGAGGTTGCTAATAAAAAATAGAATACCCTATTTTGTAAGAAAAAATTGGAATCGGTAAGAGTTGATAAATGGCTTTGGGCAGTGCGGATTTTTAAAACCCGGGCACTGGCTGCCGATGCATGCAGGCGTGGACGGGTGCTGGTTAACGGACTTCCGGCAAAACCTTCCAGAGAGCTGAGAAGCGGCAACAAGGTTACTGTTCGCAAACCGCCTGTTTTGTATTCCTACAAGGTAAAGGAAATTGTTGAAAAACGGGTATCCGCAAAAATTGTCGATCAATACCTGGAAGACCAGACTTCGCTGGAAGAACTTGATAAACTGAAGGTAAATGATACATTTTTCTTTAAACGGGAACGGGGAACCGGAAGACCTACGAAAAAAGAAAGAAGGGAGATAGATAAATTAAAAGGACAGGGTTAAACAATATATCCATGTTAATAGCACAGGAAAAAAGAAAGGAGAATATAGCGGAATATATTTTGTATATGTGGCAGGTGGAAGACACGATCAGGGCATGTAATTTTGATATGGATCTGCTTGAAGAAAAAATTATTTCACAATTTTCGAGCAACAATAAAATCAAACAGGAAATAAGTAACTGGTATGCAAACCTGATTGTAATGATGCATGAAGAAAATATTAAGGAAACAGGTCATCTTGCCATGATAAACACCATAATAAATGATTTGAACGACTTGCACAAACAATTGCTTGTAAATAAAAAGGATACAAAATACCTTGAACAGTATTTTCTGGCATCTCCGAACATCCATGAAATTGAAAAAAGACTCGGAAGAGAACCTGTCAATGAAATTGATACCTGTCTTACTGCTTTGTATGCCTTACTTCTCATGCGTTTAAAGAAAAGAGAGATCACACGTGAGACGCTTGAGGCAATGCAAACATTCAGCAATCTTCTTGCTTTATTATCAAACTGGTACAAAAAAGCGGAACATGGGGAAGCAGACGTATAACAAATTTGTTGTTAAGAGCATGAACAGGTTGAAGATCCGAATATCCTGTATCTGTTTCCGGCTATGAACCTGTACAATTTGTCACGAATTGATTTGGGTACCATACTCAAAAGCCGTCCGAAAATACTGTACATCACTCCCAGTTGAATGAACAATTGGATCACTGCATCCGAATAAAAATAGGCGGTATCTTGGTTGATGAACAGGATGGTATCTTTACCGGACAGGTTTGCAGGCAAAGTATGTTTCTCATCAGGAAAATCTTTGACATCAATTAATTCAATGTTTTTCAACCGGGCTTTTTTTCGTAGAGAATAAACAATTGCAGAACATAAATTGCATTTCGAATCGTAGCAGATGGCTTTCATAATCAGTATGAGTTTGTTAAATTGTTATAACAAACAATGCACGCGCAATGTTTTGAAAATGCCTTATTTTGCAACATTTTCAGCGTTTTTCCGTATGATTTTTATCAGAGATTTCTGAAATAAACAAAAATCTGTTTATCTTTAAGTCCTTAAGAGACCGTTTCAGAATTTTTTTATTAATGAACAATAAACCAATTTTCATTTAAACGTTTTGATATGAAAAATATTTATATTAAAAAAGAGCTTAAAAAAATGATTTCTTTTTTACAGAGGATCAAAATTCCATCAAAAATCGCTTTTATTATAATGGGTATTGCCTCAACTATCTGGCTGCTGATACGCATTATTCCAAAACCTTCAAGGATCCATTATCCTTGTATGAAAGCAGCAGCGCCAATGGCATATTCATTTATTGCCTACCTGCTCAGTCTGGGAACATTTGCGTTTTTTATGAAAAAGGCTCATTCTCATTTGAAGCAATCGAAATACGTTTTATCTGTTATGTTTGTGCTGATTGCTTTGCCTGCAGGGATCGTCACCTTAATAGAACGTAATGAAACTGCATTAGCTGTCACACTGGAAGATCTTCAGCCGCCACAACCGGGAAATGAACCCATTGGAGAAGCAAAAGGCATCTTCGCCGGGCGTGTGGTATGGGAACACAATACAGATGCAACAAATGAAAATTGCACAAACAGCTCTGGTGATTACTGGTATATGAGTACAAACACCGATCAGGATGTTGTGAATACCATGTTTTCCGATGGTTTACGGAATTTAACCGGTGCTTCTTCTGATGCCAGTGCCTGGGATTCCATTTTTCATTATTACAACAACACATCTGGGAGGGGTGATATCGGATATCAGGCAGGAGAAAAGATAGTCATTAAGATCAATTTAAATGGTATATGGAACGGCAATTCGGCTGTGAATACTTCTCCCCAGGTGTGTTATGCACTGCTGAGTCAATTGGTCAATGTAGTTGGTGTGGCTCAGGCAGATATTCATATAGGCGATCCGAATTGTTCTATGAACTCAGCCACATATGATAGATTATATCCTGATTTCCCAAATGTTATTTACTGGGGGAACGGGGCAGGCAGAACTCCTGCCGTAGAATCTTCGGAGGCTGTATTAAAATACAGTGACGGTGTATACGAGCATCATATTCCTCAGTCATACATTGATGCAACTTATATGATCAATGTACCGGTTTTTAAGAAACACCACAGGGCAGGCATTTCGATTACCAGCAAGAATCACTTTGGTTCCCTGTGCGGAAGAACATCCGAGATGCATTATACATTACCGGTACCCGATGCCCATGAATCCGGACAACCGGCGAATGATGAATACGGGGCTTACCGCTGTTTTGTAGATATCATGGGACACGAGCACCTGGGAGGTAAAACCATTCTCTACCTGGTTGACGGTATCTGGGGTTCGTATAACTGGGGACATCCCCCGATTAAATTCCGGATGACACCTTTTAACGACGACTGGCCGAATTCATTGTTCCTTTCCCAGGATCCTGTGGCCGTTCAATCTGTATGTTTTGATTTTCTCTATGAGGAGTTCGATGTGGATCATCCTACAGAAGGTTATAGTTTCCTGTCAACTGAACATGGACCTTTCCCACACTTTGGAGCTACCGATGACTTTTTACATCAGGCAGCTGATCCAACCCAATGGGCTGTTCAATATGATCCGGAAGGTGACGGATCGGTTCTTGGCAGTCTGGGAACACACGAACACTGGAACAATGCAACCGATAAACAATATTCAAGAAACCTTGGAACCGGAGGCGGAATTGAACTGATAAGCAAATATGTGAAAGGTCCTTTCTTTAATCCGGACAATAGCGGAATACTGAGCGAAAAAGTAAATGTCATACATATTGACTCTTTCGACGTGAAATGGTTTGGCACCGATATGGGGATTTCCCGTTACGACGGTGTCGACTGGGATACGATCAACACGGACAGTATTTCACTTGCCGGTGGCGGGAAAGAAGCAGGACTGCTTAATAGCTATATTAGAGATCTGGCATACGAAAGAACAGGATACGGTCATGAAGTATGGGTTGCGACAGACAGCGGTTTATCGGTATTGAGCTATACTATTGACGGAGTAACATCTGCGACAACATACCATACAAATCATTCGGATCCCGAAATTGATATCATTCATGATTCCATCAGGGTTGTTGGTGTTGATATACGGCACAACCGATGGATCGGTACTCCTGCTGGAATCAGTATTTACCACGGAAGTGACTGGGCAGATACGACCTTTTTCTTCAATGAGAATCTTGAATGGGATGAAATATCCGATGTACAGCTTACTTCAATGGATTCGTACGATAAGGATTCTATGATCTATATTACTTCCCATGGAGCGGGTGTCATACGTTATCAGTTCGATGATGTTGACGGCTTTACGGGTGCTTCGGCATACGGTGTCGACTGGTCAGGACTTTTATCCAATACAGTAAATACGGTAAAGGTAGTGGATACCATACAATGGATAGGTTCTGCCGAAGGTGCGTACTGGCACACAGGCAACGAAGTAAAACCGCTGGCAAAGTGGGATTATTTTGATCTTGATCTGATCTCTAAAAGCAGCAATGTAACTGCCATCGAAGTGGATCATAACGGGAATGTGTGGTTTGGCACCGATTCGGGTCTTGTGATAAGAACTGATGCCGGGTGGTATGAATATACTGTCGATGAAGGGATTATTCATCCTATGGTTAACGATATCAAGAAGGATTTTAGTGACCATGTCTGGATAGCTACCGATGGAGGTGTGGAGTACTTCTCTGATATACCGGGTGTACTGGTCAATCCCGAATTGCCGGACCAGGCGATCAACATATCAGTAAATGAGATCAGCAGTACCTCTGCAAAAATAACGTGGTCTAATGGTTCCGGCTATAACAGGGCGGTATTTGTCAAAGCCGGAACAGAAGGAACGATATTGCTTATTCATGGCACTTATTACTGGCCTGAAAAAATATTCGGTGATGGAGATGAGGTCAATGGCTGGTATTGCGTTTATAACGGAATATTAGACAGTGTACGTGTGTCCGGATTAACAGAAGGAACAACATATCGTGTAATGGTCTGTGAATATGACAATGCACAGGGATTCGAGATCTATCAGACCACAGCTGCAACAGGCAATCCGGTGAATTTCGATACAGCCCCTGTAGGGCTTCTGGATAATGAGACCGATGAGATAACAATATACCCTGTTCCTTTTGGAAAATACTTGCATGTGGAAATGAAAGAGGTTCACTCTGATTGTATTGCAAGTATTTACAGTGTGGACGGGAAACTGCAACTGAAGAACAGGTTAACAGGTATGCAGAATGAAATCAACACTTCAGGCCTTGCAAAGGGAACATACATACTCCTGATAGAAAATGGTGAAAAAAGTTATAGTTATAAAATAGCGAAATAAAGAGTATACCTGATCATAATATCAAAAGCCCTTGTCCGTATGATGAGGGCTTTTTTTATAATATATTTGATTAACCGGAGAACTGGTCAACTGATTAACTGAGGTTATATAATAAACATTCTCTTTGTTGATTCACTTCATTTCATCGATTCCACTATTCACCAATAACCAGCACCCTATGCTTCCGACTTCCATCTTCGGTCTTCTCAACATCTAAATAATTACACAGTTCTACGATTCAACAGCTATTACTGTTTTTTGCTATAGCAGTTCACTATTTCCCCTATAAACATTCTGTGATAGTCTTTTTCCGGATAGATTTTTTTGTCAGCATCGTGCATCAAAAAATGATCAGGATCCAGGTCGTCATAATAAACCTTTTTGCATTCAATACACAGGCGCGATTGCTCGTAGCCAATATTATTATTTGGTGTTTTAAGCGGTCGTAATCCTGAAGATGCTATTTTATCAATGTTCTTTCCTGATCTTGTTCCGCAAAAATTCAGGATATCACGCTCTTGTTCCGTGAAAAAGCTTAAAGTAAAACACTCATTGTTGGCGGCAAACTCAAAGGTATATCTGGTTGGTCTTATAAAGCAAATGGCAACGGGTTTATTCCAGAACATTCCTATCGTGCCCCAACTGGCAGTCATTGTATTGAATTTGTCCGGTGTCCCGGCTGTTATTAACATCCATTCATCGCCAATGACCTTAATAAAATTATCAGTAAGATGCCGGGGATCGGTTTTTTGAAATACTTCGTCAATGTTTTGCATATTTCGGAGTTTACAATATTTTTCAGGATGCAATTTTTATAAAATATGTATATTTAGCAAATCAAATCAGTTATAATATCCCCCTGTATGTATGAATCTCTTAAGGTTTTAGACGAAATCCGTTTAAATTTCAGCTCGGAAGGAATTCTTGTTCTATATCTCACACTGGCATTTATCATGTTCGGTGTTGCCCTGCAGATCAAACCGGAACATTTTAAAAGCATCTGGCACAATAAAAGACTTCCTTTCATCGGATTTGTTTCCCAGTTCCTGCTTCTGCCAGCCGTGACGTTTATTCTGATTGTGATCTTTAACCGTTTTATAACACCGGCAGTTGCCATGGGAATGATCCTGGTTGCCAGTTGCCCTGGCGGCAATGTCTCCAATTTTATTTCTGCTCTTGCACGGGGCAATGCTGCTCTTTCGGTTACACTTACTGCCATAGCCACGATATCCGCTATGTTGCTCACACCTCTTAACTTCATGATTTGGGGTGGTTTGTATACGAGGTACATCAGTATGATCAATGCAGATTCTTTACTCAGGGAACTGGAAATTCACCCTGTATATGTTTTTGAGACCGTGATTATTCTGTTGGGAATTCCGCTGCTTTTGGGAATGCTTTTCAATCATTATTTCAGGAAACTTACTCTGAAAATAACCGGACCTGTAAAAACCATTTCAATTGTAATTTTTGCAGCAATTCTTGTCATAATGTTCAGAAGCAATTACGAGTACTTTTTGAGGTACATTCATTTGATATTTATAATAGTGCTTGTCCATAACGGGATAGCACTTCTGTCGGGATATATGTTTTCAAGCGCTTTTCATTGCGGAGAGGCTGACAAAAGAACAATAACTATTGAAACCGGAATACAAAACTCGGGACTTGCCCTGGCATTGTTGTTCAATCCTAAAATTTTTCCTGTGGATCTTGCAAATGGTGGGATGGCATTTATTGCCGCCTGGTGGGGGATATGGCATATCCTGGCTGGATTGACAATAGCAGGAATATGGTCAAAACGGAAACCTAAGGATTAGAAAAAAAACAGAATTATTTACTTTTGAGTGTAATTTTATCTACTGAGAGAAAAAAACATGAGTAAAAGGGAAACTATAGATCATTGGTCGCTGTTGTACTGGTGCACGAATTTCTTTCTTGTGACACCGATACATAATTTTTTTTATCGAAGGATCGAGGTGAAACATGTTGAGAAAATACCCGGGAACGAACCGGTAATTTTTGCGCCTAATCATCAGAATGCCTTGATGGACGCGCTTTCATTGGTAGCAGGCATCAATCAGTTTCAGACTGTTTTTCTGGCACGTGCAGATGTATTCACCAGCAAGCTGGTTAAAAAAGTTTTGACCTTCCTGAAAATTCTTCCGGTATACAGAATACGCGACGGACGTTCCCAACTTCAAAAAAATGATGAGATATTTGATATAACAACAAGTATTCTTCGCAATAAGATCAATCCTCTTTGTCTTTATCCTGAAGGGAATCATGGAGATAAGCGTCGTATCAGACCCCTTGTAAAAGGCATTTTCAGAATTGCCTTCAAAGCCCAGGAAGAATATAAATCTCAACCCGGAGTGAAGATCGTACCGGCCTGTATAGATTATGGTCATTACCGGAAATTCAGACAAACACAATTTATAATTTTTGGTGATCCTATTGAGGTTTGTGAATACTGGAAGGAATATGAAGAAAATCCTGCAATTGCAATGAACCGGCTAAGAGATCACCTTTCTGACGAACTGAAAAAACTGACAATTCACATTGAAACTGTAGAATACTATGATTTGTACATGGGATTGCGAAGCATTTATGGTGAAACAATGCGAAAAAGAATGGGTCTCCGGGGTAATAGCCTGTATAACAAGTATCTGGCTGACAAAAACATGATCAGAAAGCTTGATCAGTGTCTTGAGAAAAATCCGGAGAAAATTGAGAAAATGAACTCGGTTTTCAAAAAGTACATGGAGTTGAGAAAAAAACTGAACTTCAGAGACTGGGTAGCCCAAAAGAGAAGATACGGCATCCTGCTGAATGTTCTGGGCATAATTATTTCTGTTCCGGCTTTGCCACTTGTTGTGCTCGGATTGTTCAATAACTGGCCGCATTTTTTCCTGCCTCCGCTGTTGCAGAAAAATATTAAGGATACGCAGTTTCACAGTACAGCAAAATGGGGGGCAGGTTTTGTCCTGATAATTGTATACTACCTGATACTCTTTGTTCTCGCATTGATTTTTATTCCTTTCTGGTGGTTAAAACTATTGTATATTGTAACGTTACCTTCAAGCGGTATTTTTGCTCTTGCCTACAGAAGATTCATAATAAAATCCTGGGCGCGCATCCGGTATACCTTTGGCAGGATGAAAAATGGATCGGAAACAAATGTATTGAAAGAGAACTATGACAAACTGATCGCCCTCACCAATGAAGCCATAGACTCTCTGTAGAAAATCAATCGGAAAGTGTAAAAAGATTATTAATTTCGGAACCTGTTTTATGTTGACTCATGATGGATTATAAAGGGAAAACGGTTTGGATAACAGGAGCTGCATCCGGAATTGGAGAAGCTCTCGCAAAAGAATATTCCAGGTTGAATGCCAGCGTGATTCTTTCTGATCGTGATGAGAAAAAACTCAAAGAGGTGGAAGGACAGTGTCATGCACTAGGGGGAAATCCTTTTTTTGCTCCTTTTGATCTGGAAAACACAAAAGAAATTGTTGAGGTAACGAATAAAGTTTTAAAAAATTTCCCAAAAATAGACATACTGATCAGTAACGGCGGAATAAGCCAGAGATCCTATGCCTTAGAAACTCCTGTTGAAATTGACCGCAAAATCATGGAAATCAATTTCTTTGGCGCCGTTACACTGACCAAACAACTTTTACCTGCTCTGATAGCGAATGGAGGTGGGCATATAGCAGTAACCAGCAGTATGACAGGGAAATTCGGATTTCCTTTACGAACAGCTTACTGTGCATCCAAACATGCTGTGCAGGGTTATTTTGAAGCTTTAAGGGCTGAATTGTATGATAAAAATGTAAAGATTACTATTGTATCACCCGGACGGGTTCAAACTTCCATTTCTTTGAATGCAATAGATAAAAACGGGAAAAAACACGGAGTGCTTGATAAGGGACAGGAAAATGGGATACCGGTTAACCGGTGCGCAAAGAGAATAGTGAAGGCGATAATACGGGAAAAGAAGGAATTGTGGGTTGGAGGTTCGGAAATATTGATGATTTACATCAGATTGTATATCCCTGCGTTGTTCCATATCTTAGCACGAAAAATAAAACCCCTTTAGCAATTTAAATCAAAAATTAATTTTATGAAAGAGAAGATTATCAGCGGCATTCAGCAAATCGGAGTTGGAGTTCCTAACGTACATGAAGCCTGGGGGTGGTATAAAAAATACTTCGGCATGGATGTCCGGATTTTTGAAGAAGCAGCTCCTGCCGATCACATGTTCAAATATACAGGAGGCAAATCACGCAAAAGACATGCAGCATTGGCAATTAACCTGTCGGGTGGGGGAGGATTTGAGATTTGGCAGTTCACGGATCGTACGCCCAAAGGTCCTGAATTTGAAGTGCAACTGGGAGATCTTGGAATTTTTGCAGCAAAAATAAAGAGCAAGAATGTGCAAGCCACATACGACTGGTTTACATCGGAAGGACTTGATGTGCTTAGTGAACCATACAAAAAAGGAGGGAAAGAACATTTCTTTGTACGCGATCCATACAACAATGTTTTTCAGGTGGTATCCAGCAAAACATGGTTCAGGAAAGAGAAAAAACTTACAGGTGCTTCCTACGGAGCTATTTTGGGTGTTACCGATATGGAGAGATCCATCGATTTTTACAGCAGCATTCTTGGGTACGACGATATAATCTATGATGAAACTGATGTGTTCGAAGATTATAGTACACTGTCAGGAGGTGATAAAAAATTGCGAAGGGTGCTGCTTCGTCACAGTCTGCCAAGACTGGGGGCATTCAGCATGCTGTTTGGCACAAGTCAGATTGAGTTGATTCAGGTATTTGACAGAAAACCTTCGAAGATTTTTCAGGACAGATACTGGGGAGATCTGGGATTTATTCATATTTGTTATGATATAAGGGGAATGGAGGTTTTGCGGGAAGAATGCAAAGCCAAAGGATGTCCTTTTACAGTCGATACGGGAGACACTTTCGATATGGGAGAAGCAGCGGGAGCCTTTTCTTATACCGAAGATCCTGACGGTACGCTGATAGAATTTGTTGAAACACATAAAGTACCTATATTAAAAAAACTTGGCATTTACCTCAATTTGCATAAACGCAACCAGAAGAAAGCACTTCCCAACTGGATGGTAAAAGCTCTGAGAATGAATAAAGCCAGGGACATTAAAATAAGACCCGCAGGATAATGTCAGTTCTTGGTTTTGAGTTGGTTTGGGAGTTGAGAAGTTCAAAAGGTGAGAAGGTGAGAAGATGGAAGACAGGAAGAGGAAGTCGGAGGAGGAAGAAAAGGATTCTGGTTATTGGTTTAACTGTGGAATCGTGTAATTGTTAAAACTGATTAATCGATGAATTGGTGAACTGCTTTGCCAGCCATAGCTTGCCTTTGGAAGCGAAGGTCGGATTAAATGAAGTTAATCAAATACCGAAATGTTTTATAAATAACCTCAGTTCACCAGTTAACCAGTTCATTAGTTAATCATATTATTGATGATTTGCAACCTGTATGCCATTGACCACCAAAGGCTTGTCGGTGGCGGTGTTATAACTGCGGCGGGCAAAGCTTGAGACTGGCAACGTGAAACTTATGACCTGAGACTATTTCTCGTCCCCGGGGGTTTCTTTTTCCGCCGGAAAGAAATGCTCTTTGCGAACGAATATTTTGTCAAACAATTCTGATTTGCTTCCGCTGAAATAAGTGTCTTCATTCATAGAAGAGGTTATAGCATATTGATTGACAGTGTCAGCAACAAAAGCAAGGATCTTTATCGAAGCAGACATATTTTCACCTTCAATGCTCAATGTGTAAGAAGGTGATGAATTATCCTTGTGATAATCAATAAAATCAGAATTGCTTAACCATGCGATGGAGGAGAGGTATCTGGCGACAGCGGCACTGTCAGCCATCAATCCACCAACCATCCAGTTTTCTCCCTGTTTGGTAAGGCTGTATGTTTCTTCCTGCATCATGAAGGTCAGCCTGTTCCATCGCTCCTTTTGTGATTTCACAAGCATTTTATTTCTGAAATCGTCGGGCCGGCGATTGAATGTCATGCCAATAATTCCCTCGACAGCATACACATTTTTATCTCCTTCAATTCTTACGTAGCTTGTCATCATACCCTGCTGTTGCATATAGGGACTGGAATTTTTAGGTTGTTTGTAGCTGAACTTGCCAAGATATACATCGGCAACCTTCTTTTTGTCCGTCATTAGTTGTACACGGGTCGCCAGACTGTCAGTGACTTCATATTTTGTCCACTGATCTTTTCCTTTTCCGGCAATACGTATTGCATTGAGTGTATGCAGATTTGAAATCATTCCTTTCAGCATTCCTTCATCTGCATTGTATTTTTTTCCGTCAATGCTGATTTCCCATCTGCCTCCTTCTTTATTGAATTGTATCGGTTCACTGCCTGTTTTTGGATAAACCATCATGGTACTGATTTTTGCCGTGTCAAAATCTGTAAGTTGGCTGGTAAAGGTTCTGTTTCGGTTCACACCCGATTTGCTGTTGTTTCTGATAAGCACGAGTATGGCCAGCAGCAAAAGTGCCAAAAATATGCCGGCCAGCCATTTTGTATTTATTTTACTGAACATAGCCTGCCTCCATTCTTTTAAGTTTTATGATGTGATTTCTTTGAAATCTGAATATGCCATACAGTAAAGCCAGTACTACCGGTAAGAAAAAGTTCAGATACTTAAGAAACGTTCTTTTGCTGTCCTCAATATCGTCGATCGGACGAACTGTGGCACCTCTTGTACGCAATTCGACAAGACCTGTATCATCAGATAGCCAGTCGATCGAGTTGACCATAAAATTGATATTGTCAGGGGGTGCCTGGTTTTGCTGATTGTCGCCAATAGGGAAATCAGAATCGCCCACCAGCACCATTTTTGTGGGAGTACTGCCACCAATACTTCCTTCAAATGCTGCTGCGAGAGTCAGGTCTGATAACGGGAAGTCAGGCTCACTCCACTGCTGGGTAATGTTGATATAGCCTTCAGCAGGTTTTGTTCCCGAATGTTCCGAGGACATGATCAGGGGAGTAACCTGCATTAAGCTGTCTCCTGAGTGGTTTATCGAGCTGGCAAAATTCATATTTATTTGTTCCAGCCCGGAAGAAATAGGATGATTACCAAAGTTTTGTGCAATGATGAAGTATGGGATGGTAATTTGCATCAGGTATCCGGGTTGAGGTTGTATCCATCCCTGCTGACAGTTCATGTCGATTACCACATTGCTGTTCACTTCGATCCCTCTTTTGGTCAGCCATGTTTCCAGGCCTGTATTCACAGCCCGGCTGAACTGTTCGCTGGTCAGATCGGCATCTGACCTGTCCATTGCGATGAAAAGTCTTCCTCCGCGGTCGAGGAACTGATCGAGTTTCGTAAGCTGATCCTGCGGAATGGAATCTTTTGGACCAATTATAGCGAGAGTGTTGAACCTGTTTAAATCCAGCGCGCTGTCACCCAGGTTTACCAGCTCTGTTCTGTGTAATACGTCAAGAGCCTGTTTTGCCTGCCATATCTGTCCCAATGTAGCTTCACCATGTCCCTGCACAAATCCCACCACAGGTTTGCCGGTAATGGACAGTTTTTTTATGGCGGAGGAAAGTTTGTATTCCAGTCCGGCTGTTGTGTATATGTTTGGAATAGGTTCGTTGTCTTCGCCAAGCTGAATATTCGCTCCCATAAAAGCAATTTGTGCTTTCACCTGGTCCTTTTCCTCTACCTGGACCTGTGTTTGTGCTATGCCTGCCTGCATAGCCTGTGCTTTCAATTTATCATCTTTCAAAGGATCGACGAATTCGAATTCCACCATTCCTTTTGAACGATTGGAATATTCTGTGAGCATATCCCTGAAATCTCTTTTTACCTGCTCAAGCTGGGGAGGCAGATTGTTCGAGAAATAGGCAGTAACAGTTACTGGTTCTTCGAGATTGTGGAGAATATCTTTGGTCGCGCTGCTAAGTGTATAGCGATTGTCTTCCGTAAGGTCAAGTCTCACAAAAAACTGGTTCGAAAGGTAGTTTACCAGGATCACGATACCAATCAGCAGAGCAATAGCAACAGATTTATTTTTTTTTGGCTTCATTTGATTCAGCATTTAGATTAATTGGTAAGATTACGTTTGGCAATTACTGTTACAGCCCCAAACAAACCAAGACTGATCAGTGAGAAAAAATAGATCAGATCTTTGCTGTCTATCACTCCGCGGGTAACAGATTCATAATGAGTTGACAAGCTGAGGTAATTCAGAGTGTTTCCGATAATTCCCGGGAAATAACGGGCCAGCAACCCGAAGATCAGATGAAAAAAGATACCGATAAACAGAGCCATGAGAAAGGCAACAATTTGATTGCCGGTAATGCTGCTGGCAAATATTCCGATACTGATGTAACAGGCGCTCATCAGGAGAAGCCCAATGTAACCGGTTATTGTGGCGCCATGATCAATAGGACCGATTGATGCCACAGTTATGTAATATGGCAGGGTGAGAGCCAGTGAGAGTGTAACAAGCAAAAAAACAGCGAGGAATTTTCCTGCAACAAGCTGCAGGTCAGATACCGGTTTGGAAAGGATCAGTTCCAGTGTTCCGCTTGCACGTTCTTCTGCAATAAGTTTCATGGAAAGGGCAGGAATAAAGATAAACAGTGCCCAGTAAGCCACAGCAAAAAAGGATTGCAGGCTGGCTTCCTTCATCATAAAAATATGCCGGCCGATGATCCAGGTAAAAAGCCCGGTAAATACCAGGAACGCAATAATCATAAAATAAGCCAGCAGAGAATCAAAAAATGATCGCAGTTCTCTTTTTGTAATTATCCATATCGTTGACATAACAGGTAGTTTTAATTCATTGTTAATTCACGGAAAACATCTTCCAGTTTTGTTTCAGTGGGTGTCAATTCGGTAAGTATCCAGCCTTTTTTTACGCACAATTCAAAAACGGACCTCCTTGAGGAAGTGCCCGGTTTGCTATGCATTTCAAATGTATTCCCGCTCTGTGAGAGAATATCCACCATTTCAGCCGTGTCAATTGATTGCAAGGCTTTGTATATTGCATTTTTTTCTCCTTCTTCAATCGTAATTCGTATAATTTCTTTATTCTGAGCCTTATTGCGCAGGTCCTTCGATGTACCGTCGGCAACAATTTTGCCATTGTTGATGATCAGAATACGATCGCAGGTTGCTTCAACTTCAGCCAGGATGTGTGAGCTGAGGAGAACTGTTTTTTCTCTTCCGATCTTTCTGATCAGTTCCCTGATCTCTATGATCTGATTAGGATCGAGTCCGGCAGTAGGTTCATCCAGTATTAGAACCTGCGGATCATGTATGAGTGATTGTGCCAGGCCAACCCGTTGCTTGTAGCCTTTGGAGAGTTCACGTATTTTTTTATGCTTCTGACCTTCCAGTCCGCAAACCTCTACCATTTCAAGAATGCGAGCGGGAATACGGTCTTTTACTATGCCATGCAGCTCGGCAATGAATCTGAGATAATCAATGACAGGCATCTCCTGATATAGCGGGTTTGATTCGGGCAGATACCCGATCACTTTCTTGATTTCTTCAGGGTTTTCATAAATAGAAAAATCACCCACTTTAATATCACCACGGTTGGGTTCAAGAAAGCAGGCAATGGCTCGCATGGTAGTAGTTTTCCCTGCTCCATTTGGTCCGAGGAAACCAACAATTTCGCCTGTGCGCACCCGAAAGGAAACATCATCAACCGCTTTCTGTGTGCCAAAGCTTTTCGAAACGTTTTCAACCAGTATATCCATAATGAATCATGTTAAATAAAATGCGATCACAAAAAAATAATATTGCAAGGACTAACACAAGACTTTTTGCATTTTTTAACAAATAAACAGATACAACAAGCTAAATAATCTGAAAATTGCTATTTAAAGTAGTTATAACTTATATCGGGCTCGCATTATTTTAAATAAAAAACGCAGAACTTAACAGAACTGCGTTTTTCTTTTTTAACCTAAACTTAGCTTATGAAATCTTCACTTCCTTTGCTTTTGCAACTTTCACTTCAGTTTTCGGAACATGTACATTCAGTACACCGTTTTTGTGCTTTGCACTTATTTTTTCTTCGTCAGTTCCTTCCGGCAGGGTAAATGATCTGCAGAATGAACTGTAACCGAATTCTCTGCGAATGAAGTTTTCGTTCTTTTCTTCCTTTTCTTCTTTCTTTTCTGAAGAAATAGTCAGTACACCATTTTCCACAGACACCTTGATATCTTCCTTATCAAGACCGGGAGCCGCAACCTCTATGCGGTATTCTTTATCGGTTTCTTCAACATTGACTGCAGGATGTGATGATCCGTTGCGGTTGGTATCCCAGTTAAAAAATCCAGGCAAATAGCTGTCGTTGAACAATTCATTCCAAAGACCTGGGCTTGAATAATTCTTTCTTCTTACAATAGTTGGTAACATAATTTTGTCCTCCTGATTTATTTTTGGTTATACATTTTTTTATTTTGAATTCAAAAGAAAATAGTCAATATGTATGCCAATAACATAAAACTGTCAAAATGACATTCATTCACTTAATGAAATGACAAAATGACGGAATAGTTTATTTGAATGATGGCGTTTATCAGGTAAAACTGTTGAATCGTGAAATTCTTAAGCTGGTAAATCGTGATTCGTGAATGGTGAGTTGGGAAGACGGAAGACCGAAGACGGAAGTCGGACGGTATATGTGTTGAGTTGTTGAAGGGTTGATAGAATGGAATAAGAAACCTGAGACTTGAGACCAGAGACTTGTAACTTTTTTCAAATCCGCAATCCGCAATCCGCCATCCGCAATCGTATGATCCTACAACCACTTTCTTCTTTTAAAAAAAACAAACAATCCTCCTCCGATGAGTAAGACAACACCCCAGAAAATAGGATAACTGTACCTGAAACCGAGCTCTGGTATGTATTCGAAGTTCATTCCATAAATACCAGCCAGGAAAGTGAGTGGAATGAACACGGCAGCAAAAATAGTCAGCACTTTCATGATATCGTTTGCCCGGTTGCTGTTATTGGTATTATAAACATTCAAGCCGTCAATTAAGAGATTGTTATAAATCTCAATGCTTTCTTCTGCCTGGGTTACCAGATCAGTGAGATCGTTCAGGTAGGTCATGGTTTTTTTATTGACGAATAGCCTGTCAGACTTCAGCCAGATCATTAGCAATTCTTTGGCAGGTCTGATATTCTTCCTGAGGTAATTCATTTCTACCTTGAACTGGTAGATATCAGATGCGATTTTATTATCGGGTTTGGTAATGATCAGATTGCCCAATTCTTCAATCTTATCACCAATCTGAGCAATGATATCGAGATAATGGTCGACAATTGTATCCATAAGTACATAAAGGAGGTAGTCACTACCTGAGGTGCGCACCCTGCCCTTGTTACTGCGTATCCTTTCACGCACGGGATCAAAAAAGGAAGCCTTTTTTTCCTGGAAAGAAAGCACATAATTTTTACCCAGGACAAAGGATATCTGGTCATCGCTGATGCGATAAGTATCAGTTTCATAGGTAAGCATTTTCATTATAAATCCGAGGTTCTTTTCCCCTTCTTCGAATTTTGGTCTCTGGTCGGTCACTAAAATATCTTCAAGCAAAAGAGAAGGTATATCGAAAATTTCCCCCAGTTTTTGTATTACTTCAGTATCGTGAATACCATATACATTGATCCATGAAACAGTTGGCAGGCTTTTTAGGTTTCGGAGTTGCTCCAGGTCAGTAACAACAGATTCGGTAAGGTTTTTTTCGTCATAGTCCATCAGAGAAATCTGTGGAGATTCCATTTTCCGGTTACCAACAAATACCAGAGAACCTGGCGCCAGACCTTTTTTACTGGTACGATCCTTAATAAATCGGGACATTTTCAAATGTTTTTGGTTCTTGCTAAGTTCGGGTTTTTAACCTAGAAGCGAAAGGGAAATTTTGAACCGGAAGGGATCAATTCCTAAAATTGGATCCTGAAAAACAATTAACACCTAAATTCTAATTTTAAAATATTCATTAGTAGTTATGCTGATCGGTGTTTATAACAGGTATGAATAATGCAGTGATTTATAGACCCAAACAACCGGAATGAGATGATTCAAATACCTTGTCACAATGAATATATACAGTTTTCATCGATTGAATAAGGGCGTTTGTCTATTTTTTTTTTTCATGTTGTTCGACCGGCTTATTTTTACTTCTATATAACGCACATAAAACAGCAAAAGAATAAACTGAGTAATGACATATAAAAAGAGAGGGTAAGTGGTTATTCTTTTTATTCTTTTTGCTGTTTTTATCGGGATAGAATGAAGTGTACACATGTAAATCAGGAATAAAGACTATGAGCAATCGGGAATTCATCTTTTTGTTAACGGCGGCTTTTGTGTTATCTATGTTTATAGCCTGTGATGATAAGTTGGAACCGGTATTGTACAATTATGAACAAGTTTCGGAGAGTACAGATGATGATACAGAGGTTGACAATAGTGCATATTATGAAGGAACAGTGGCGGATGCGCTGGCTGCAAATTGCAAAGATCATGAAGATGCAGGAGATTATAATTGGGACAATGCAGAAGTTATCAATATAGTATTGAACGGGAGTTCAATCACTGTGGACAGAGCCGGGGCAATTGTTGATGGCAGCAAAGTAACCATTATATCTGCCGGAACATACAATATAAGTGGCTCTCTGGCCGACGGACAAGTGATCGTGAATACGGAAGATGAAGAAATTGTTAGACTTATCCTGAACGGAGTTGATATTTATAGTTCAGCAAGCGCTGCTATTTATATTATGAATGCACAAAAAACGGTTATCGTTCTGGCAGATTATTCTGAAAATTATATTACTGACGGGAATAACTATGTATTTGAAAATGCTGAAGAAGATGAACCAAATGCGGCGGTTTTCAGCAAGGATGATCTGACTGTCTGCGGTAACGGAACACTTGTGGTTAATGGCAACTATAATGACGGTATAGCCAGCAAAGACGGTATGATAATAAATGGCGGCACTATCCATGTAAGTGCAGCAGACGATGGCATACGGGGGAAAGATTATCTTGTTGTGGAAGAAGGGAATATTACCGTGGAGGCTGGAGGTGACGGATTGAAATCCGATAATGATGAAGACAGTACAAAAGGATATGTGTATATCGAATACGCGGAAATTGGCATTGTTGCCGAAGGAGATGCTATTGTTGCTGAAACCGATGTGCTTATAGCTGACGGTGATTTTGTGTTGATATCGGGGGGAGGCAGTAACTATTATGTGAATAGCAGTACTTCTGCAAAAGGCATCAAAGCTGTTGTTAATACAATTATTGACGGTGGTGTTTTCAGTGTAAATTCTGCTGATGATGCGCTTCACTCCAATGGGAACTTATCGGTTAACGGGGGATCATATAACATTTCAACAGGGGATGATGGCATTCATGGTGATGAGATCATTACAATTAGTGGCGGAGAGATAAATATTTCTGCATCCTATGAAGGTGTTGAAAGTAAGATTATAACAATAAATAATGGGTACCTTTTAATTCATTCAAATGATGATGGAATTAATGTGACTGAAGGAGGTGGCTCTGAACCGCCCGGAGGGCCGAATCCGGGCGGTTATAGTACATCCGGTGATTACTGTCTGTATATCAATGGAGGTCATACAGTTGTTTATACGGGTGGAGACGGTATTGATATTAATGGTTTCGTAGTGATGGCGGGCGGCAGCCTGATTGTTCATGGTCCTACATCGGATATGAACGCTGCACTGGATTATGATGCTTCCTTTAAACTTACGGGCGGATTGCTTATAGCTGCAGGAAGTGCAGGCATGGCAATGAGTCCCGGTACGGCATCCACGCAAAATTCGTTGTTGCTGAATTTTAATTCGAAAATGCAGGCTGAAACTCTATTTCATATTCAAAGTAATGAAGGTGATGAAATAGTCAGTTTCCTTCCGGCCAAAAATTATCAGTCCGTTGTATTCTCTTCTCCGGCACTTATCATGAATTCCGGTTATGATGTTTACTATGGAGGCAGTTCAACAGGTTCTGTAAATGATGGCCTGTATGAGAACGGATCGTATACCCCGGGGACAAAATATACAAGTTTTACTATTTCCGGTGTGGTTACAAAGATTGGAAATACAGGTAATCCGGGAGGCAGGTAATCATACCCCGAATAATGGCACGGGTCCAGTTGTTATATTGAATGGATATCTTGTTGAAAGATCAGACAGATAAAACATTTAGAGCTCTCTTTTTCCTAAATAAAACGGCACTTGTTATACAAGAACAAATGGGATGGTGAATGAATTTTCACTAATTTCGGATATTGGACATTATATAAGTCATCCCGGTTATTGAGTCATAATGAAAATAGAGACATCAGAAGTAAACGGAACAAACATTGCTGAAGTTGCTTCAGAGAAAATAGAAATAAAGAACGTTCAGGACGCACTGGACCTTATGGGCAATTGTGATTACCGGGGAGCAAGAAGAATCATTCTGCATAAAAAAAATATAAGTACGGAATTTTTTGATTTGTCTACCGGAATAGCCGGTGAGATTCTTCAGAAGTTCTCAACCTACCGGGTAAAACTGGCGATTGTCGGAGATTTTTCAGGTCACTTTGGCAAAAGCCTGAAAGATTTTATTTTTGAAAGCAACAAAAAGGGAATGATTGTTTTTGTCGACTCAGTCAGCAAAGCAAAAGAAAGACTGGCAAAACACTAAACTTACTTTTGTGCAACAAGATCGATTTGTACCTGCATTTCATCGTCTACATAATTGTCTTTCAAATCGGCGACAATACTTTTTGACATAGTTTCAATTTTCCATTGGGTTCTGTCAAGAACAATAACAGGAGTGGCTGCTTTCACAGTTCCATCTTCAACAACTACATTCGCAGTGAAAGTTATTTCCCTGGTTATGCCTCGCAAATTCAGGTTTCCGGTGATTTTGTAATTGTCAGATTCTTGTTTTTCTATATGGGTGATTGTAAAGGTACTGAGAGGGTATTTTTCAACGTAAAAGAAATCTTCACTTTTCAAGTGATCAATAAGTTTCTTATTCCAGGCTTCCGATTCCAGATCAAGGTTTACAATACTGTTAAGATCAATCACAAAACTGCCACCTGCCAGTTCACCGTTTTTCATAATGACAGTGCCTTCCGAGATATTCACAATACCATTGTGCTGACCACCGGGTTTAGTTCCTATCCACGATATTTTACTTGTTTCAGTATTAACTTTGTATTCGATATTCCCCTTTTGCGGGAAAGCATTCAAACCTGAAAAAATCGCTGTTGTTAAGATCGCCAGACTAAAAATTTGCTTTTTCATCATTCTTCCTCCGTTAATTTTTAATTATACTACATGTAACAATTTTTATAGCACGAAGGTTCAACGATTAACAAATCAGGTATTGCTTTTCAGCAATCAAAAACCGTACTTGCTCATTTTAAGCCGCTGCGAATTAAAAGTGGTTCAATCGAAGGTTTTTGTCCTCTGAACGTAACGTATAGATTCATCGGGTGATCAGTGCCTCCTTTAGACAGGATATTCTTTCTGAAACTGGCAGCAGTCTCCCGATCAAATATGCCATTTTCCTTAAACAGGGAAAAGGCATCGGCATCCAGAACTTCTGCCCATTTGTAACCATAATAACCGGCTGCATATCCGCCGGCAAAAATGTGCGAAAAAGCAGGGCTCATGGCAATATTTTCCACTTCAGGGAGAAGTTTAACGGGCAGCATAGCTGTTTTTTCGAAATTTATCACATGATCTTTCACAGGCTCTTTAATGCTGTGCCAGGCCATATCATTTAATCCGAAACTGATTTGTCGTATGGTGAAATATGCAGATAGAAAATTTTTGCTATCAATGATCCTGCGGATCATTTCTTCAGGCATTTTTTCATTGGTCTGATAATGGAAAGCCACCATATCCAGCCACTCTTTTTCTTCTGCCCAGTTCTCCATAATTTGCGATGGCAATTCAACGAAATCCCTGTCTACCGAAGTGCCTGCAAGAGTTCTGTAAGTTACATCGCTAAACAGGCCGTGAAGTCCATGTCCGAATTCATGCAGGAGTGTTCTGACTTCACTGTAAGTAAGCAAAGATGGTTTTTCATCAGAAGGTTTGGGAAAATTAAACACAAGGGATATATGCGGCCTGACATTTGTGTTCTCCGTCTTGAACTGCTGAACATATTCTGTCATCCATGCACCCTGTTTTTTGCCTGCACGGGGAAAATAATCCATATACAGCAATCCGATAAATGCATCGTCTTTATCCAGGACTTCTAAGACTTTTACGTCTTTATGGTACACCTGAACCGATTTGTTTTCCCTGAATCGAATTCCATAAAGCTTTTCAGCAAGTTCAAACACTCCGTTTTCAACATTTTCCAGTTTAAAATAAGGTCGTGTAAGTTCATCATCGATATCAAATTTTTCCTTTTTCAGCTTTTCCGAGTAATAACTCAGATCCCATCTTTCCAGTTCAAAATCAGTGCCCAGACTTTTTGCGTATTTTTTTATTTCTTCAATCTCTTTTCTTGCAGGAGGGAGATAGGCAATAATTAGATCATCAAGAAAGGCATCAACATTGTTGGTCGATTCTGCCATACGATCATCCAGTGTGTAATCGGCATATGTTTTATAGCCCAATAGATTTGCCTGTCTGAGTCGCAATCCGGTAATTCTTTTGATGATCTCACAATTGTTATTTTTATTCTCCTGCAAACCTCTTTTACCATAAGCCATAAACAATTCTTTACGCAGTTGCCTGTTATCGGCATATTTCATAAACGGGCCGAAACTGGGGGAATGAAGTGTAATTACCCAGCCTTCAAGGTTCCTGTTCTTTGCTTCCGAGGCAGCCTCTTTTACCAGATCTTCCGCAAGACCCGAAAGGTCTGATGAGTCCGTAATATGCAAAGCATATTCGTTCATTTCTGCAAGCACATTCTCATTGAACTGAACAGAAAGTTTTGCCAGTTCTTCTGTAATCAGCCGGTATTCTTCTTTATCAGTACTGTCAAGATTTGCTCCGCTACGAACAAAATTTTTGTATGTTTTTTCAAGAAGTGTAAATTCTTCCGTATTCAGCTTTCCGGCTTCTTTTGATTCGTATACTGTTTTTACTTTTGAAAACAGGATGGGATCAAGGGTAATATCGTTCCTGTATTCTGCAATTCGGGAAGACATTTCTTTTGTGATCCTCTGAATGTTGGTGTCCGTTTCCGCAATATTCAAATTGAAAAGTAAAGCGCTGAGTGTTTCAAGCAAAAGTCCGCTGTTGTCAAGGGGCACAATTGTATTGCTGAAATCAGGAGTTTCTTCATTGCCGGTAATAGCATGAATTTCTTTTTTTGCCCTGGCAAATGCTGTGTTAAATGCAGGATGAAAATGCTCAGGTTTTATTTCAGCAAAAGGGATTGAACCATAAGGAGTATCAAATTTTGATAATAATGGATTGTTCATAGTTTTATTTGTCTTTGTGCAGGCAACAGCAAATATTGCAATGAGTGTAAGATACAAATACTTGTATTTCATACTATGATTTTTTGCAATGATATCCATTTCTGATAAATATAAAAATGTCAGATATCATGTAAAAGAATGAATGACTAATACAGATTATTCCTTTGTGTTTTATTTATCCGTGATATATTTGTCATCAGAAAAATAACTACTGTTTCAATATTACCTTTAATGAAATACACAACCAAATTTTCACTCTCCGTTCTTTCAGGATTTCTTTTATCACTTGGCTGGTACGAATGGGGATCCGGATTATTCCTGTTCAACGGGCTTATACCTCTTCTGTTTGTTGAAGAATATATACCTTCCGGTAAAAAAGGCGCGGGAAAGCAGGTATTTCTTTTTGCATCATTGTCTTTTTTTATCTGGAATATCCTGGCTACCTGGTGGATTAAAAATGCTTCTTTGGCGGGATTGGCGGCAGCAGTGATTGTTACTGCATTTTATATGTCGGTTCCTTTCTGGTTGTATTCTATAACAAAAAGAAGATGGGGCAGATACATCGGTTATATATCTTTAATAGCATATTGGATAGCATTTGAATTTGCATACAATCATGGAGAAATATCATGGCCATGGCTTACCCTGGGCAATGGTTTTCTTTTCAACACAAAACTGGTGCAGTGGTATGAATATACGGGTGTGTTTGGCGGAACACTCTGGATTTTACTAGTCAATATATTCCTATTCGAAACTATACGACGAATGATTAACAGGAAGCCGGTAAGACAGCTAAAGTTGCTTACACTTTCAACATTCTTCCTGATCATAATACCAATAACTGTTTCTGTTATCAGGTACAAAACATACAAGGAAGAAAAAACCCCCAGGGAATTCGTTATTGTTCAGCCAAACATCGATGCGTATATTAAATTTATTGATATGCCCCAGATTGAACAGACAAAAATTCAGATTGCTGAAGCTGCTAAATTAACAAGAGAATCAACCGATTATGTTATTGCTCCCGAGACTTCCATTAGTGGACGATTATGGATTGACAGGCTGGAGCAGATAGCTGATATTCAAATGATCAGGGAATTTCAAAAATCCTTCCCGAAATTAAAATACGTGGTTGGCATTTATTGTTATGAGCGATATAACTCCAATGCTGAGGCGACAAAAACTGCTCGTCCTCTGGGGAATACAGGGTATTATTACGACACTCATAATTCTGCTATTCAACTGGATTCTACTTCGTATATACCTATTTATCATAAATCTCAGTTGGTGACAGGAGTAGAAAAAATGCCTTACAAATGGTTGTTTAAACCACTTGAAAAACTGACTTTGCAACTTGGAGGAATATTCAGAAGTCATGGGATACAGGAAGAGAGGGAAGTTTTTGAAGCAGCTGATGATCGGGTAAAAGCAGCACCGGTGATATGTTATGAATCGGTATTCGGAGAGTACGTGGGAAATTATATTAAAAAAGGAGCAAATATAATATTTGTAATTACAAATGACGGCTGGTGGGGTGATACTCCCGGACACCGTCAGCACAATGCTTTATCTTGTTTGCGGGCAATAGAAACAAGGCGAAGTGTTGCACGATCTGCCAATACGGGGATATCATGCTTTATTGACCAGAGAGGCGATGTACTTCAAAAATTAACATGGTGGAAAAGAGGAGCTCTGCGCGATCAATTGAATTTGAATGAGAAAATCACTTTTTATGTAAAGCATGGAGACTACCTGGGGCGAATGATGTTCATTCTGGCCATTGCCGGCATATTGGCTTTGATCATTACAAAGATATCAGGTTATTTCATGAACAGATGCTGATAAAAACTAAAACACCATTGGGTATAGGGAAAATAAAAGGATAAACCATTGTTTTTTACAAATATATTTTTTTTCTTATCCAATGCAACTACGTCTGCAATTCGTTGTCATTTAATGCGAAAACCAGTAATAACTTGGAGGTATCATACCAGGACATACATCGTGATATCATTGAGCTAAGCAAAGCAGGGAATAGTAAAGCTCAGTTTCAGCTATACAAGCTATATTCCAAAGCTATGTTCAATATATGCTGTCGTATGACAAATAACTATGCAGAAGCTGAGGATCTTCTTCAGGAATCCTTTGCAGAAGCTTTTTTAAAACTTGACAGTTTCCGGTTTGAGTCTGCTTTTGGTGCATGGCTGAAAAGAATTGTAGTTAACAAATGCATTAATCATCTTAAAAAGAGGAGGGCTCAACTGGTTTTCACTGATACTATCCCCGAAAACACCTATGAAGATGACCAGGACATGGATTCTGTACATTTGGATGTAAAGAGAATCCGGAATGCTATGGAGCAATTGCCTGATGGCTATCGGGTGATTTTTTCACTCTACCTTATAGAGGGTTATGATCACAGTGAAATTGCAAAGATTATGGGAATATCCGAATCAACTTCGAAATCGCAGTTCTCACGTGCAAAACAAAGAATTAAAGAGATTTTAAAAGATACAGAATCATGAAAGATAAATTTGAGGAGTACATAAGGAAAAATAAAGCGGAATTTGATCTTCGCGAACCGCGACCCGAACTCTGGAAGGGAATCGAAAAAGAAATTTCGATTAAAAAAGCGATGCGCTGGCGCTTCTATCTTTCACGTGCTGCAGCTGTGCTTTTAATATTTGCTGCCTCATTTATTGCCCAGCATGTATGGATGAATGTTAAAACGAACATTGCGCAGAGAAGAAATGCTGTTGAAATAGACATTCCTGAACTGCGCGAAGCCGAGATGTATTATACGGGGATGATCAATGCCAAGCTTGAGGAAATCAAACCTCTGCTCTCGCAGTATCCTTCACTGGAAGAAGAGCTCGAAACAGATCTTTCTGAGCTGGATAGCATCTATGACGGATTGAAAAATGATCTGAAAGACAACATTGCAAATCATGAGGTGATTGAAGCGATGATCCAGAACTACAGGTTGAGAATTGCAATTCTTGAAGATCTTCTGATGTTCCTTGAACCGGAAAAAGAAGAAAATAATTCAAACAATATCGAACGAATATGATTTACAGAACTGTTCTTTGTTTATGGCTCGTACTTTTTTTATACCCTGGCGGGTTGTTGGGGCAGGTATACTCCGACCATAAAGTACGAAAATACAAAATCACTGAAAAAACTACTGTTGAGGTAACGAACAAGTATGGTAAGGTACATGTCATTACCTGGGATAAAGACAGTGTGAAATTTGAGGTTGATTTACGTATTAGTGCGAATAGCGATCAGAAAATGCAAAAGCTGAAAGACAATATCAGCTTTGACTTTACTGCCACAAAATATTATGTTGTGGCCAAAACCCAGTTTAGCAATCAGGCGGGAATTATTTCCGACTTTGTTGATGCATTTATACCATCCAACAGGGTGACAATCAATTATTTGGTTTATGTACCTAAAAAAGCAAACCTTAAAATAGAGAACAAGTTCGGCGATATATATATGGATGATTTTGCAGGCAACCTGGAAATAATTCTTTCCAATGGCGATATCAAAGCGAACACCCTTGCCGGTTCGCCAAAGATCAGAGTGAGTTCAGGAGACGGAACCATTAACAGCATTCAAAATGGTAAAGTTTTTGTAGCTTATTCGGATCTGCAGATAAAATCTGCCACAAATTTGAATATGGATACCAAATCATCTAGAATAACCATAAACAAAGCAACAAATGTCCGTATAAATTCCAGCAGAGATAAATACCATATCGAAGAGATCGGTGAATTATCCATGACGGCTTATTTTACAATGTTAAATATTGATAATCTCAAAAAAGAACTCTATTGCGAATTTAAGTACGGAAATATCTTTGTTGAAAAGGTTTATGATTCCTTCTCATTCATTAATATTGAGTCGGAATATGCAGATATTGATCTGTATTTTAACAGGAACACCTCATACAATTTGGACATTACGCACAGCAACGATGTATATATTAATTTGCCGGCAAGTTTGGCCAGAATGCAGACCAAAGAACTTGATCTTCCGGAAAAGCTGAAATTAACGTATGGAAAAATCGGAAGTACAGCTACGGAAACATCGCATAAAGTGAATATCAGTGCAATAAAGAAATGCATAGTAAACATTGTTCATAAATGAGAGGAATTCATGATCGATGCAACTTTTATATAGTAAGTTTGTCATTATAACTACAAAAAATACAATTGAGATGAAATTGAACGGAACATATAAAATACAGCTTTTTCTTGTATTCGCGTCATTCTTATTCAACGGTTGCGATGAATTTTTTAATTGTATTGACGGGAACGGGATCCTGAAGCAGGAAAGGAGATTTGTATCTGAGTTTTACGGAGTAGAAAATACCACATCGATCGATGTTGATATTTCTTCCGATTCCGTATATTCTCTTGAGATCACGGCTGATGAGAACTTGCTGGGCATGATCCAGACTACGGTAAGAAACGGGAACCTGGTGATAAGTATGTCGACTGACAGGTGCATCAATACGGACAATTATATGCTTATCGAAATACAAATGCCAACAATTGATCACATTGAATCAACAGGTTCAGGCAATATGGATATATACGATTTCGAATGCGGTAATCTGGAAATCACCAATAGCGGATCAGGAAAAATAGACATGATAAATGTTTATTCCGGTGAAACAGTTGGACTGAACCTTTACGGATCCGGGAGCATTTATATTGGAGGAAAAGCCAGGATTGGAGAATATGTTTTATCCGGTTCAGGAGATATTATGGCGGATGATTTGATGGTTGATGATTGTTACGTGACAAATTCAGGTTCAGGTACCGTATATTGTTTTGCATATGATTATCTCAAGGCTACATTATCCGGTTCAGGCGATATTATATATTCCGGAAATCCTCCTGTGACTGATTTTACTGATAGCGGATCGGGAGAAATACGAAGTAGAACGAATTAATGCTCAGCACATTGATGAAGTACTTTACTGGCTGTTTTATATTTTTATTTTTTTGTCTTGCATCTTACTCTCAGAATTATACGCGTGATGCCGGGATTAGAATAGGAGACGGATTCTTTGCAAGCTACAGGCAGTTTTATGATATTGACAAAGCGATGGAAGGATTTGCAGGATTTACAAGAAGAGGATTCAGACTTGGTGCTTTAAGGGAGTATTTTAAACCTGCTGCAACCAACCGGACAGAAAATTTGAAGTTCGTATATGGATATGGGATTCATGCAGGAGTGACCTATACCAATAAATATACTATTCTCAATCGCGTCTATTATCACGATTGGAAGTGGAGCCCTCAGTTTGGCGTTGACGGAATTGTCGGATTTGAATATACGGCTCCCGAGTTGCCATTGCTTGTCAGTGTTTCGCTTCAACCTTATTTTGAATATTCATTGAATAGATATTTTCAGCTGAAACCATTTAATTTTATTGTATCATTCAATTACAGATTTTGAAAAATAAAATCACACAATTAAAATGAATTATTTACTGATGAAACAAACATGAAAATCTTTTACATCATTTTCATGAATAAAAACTAAAACGTATGAAAAAACTATTTTTATTGTTATCGATACTTTTTTGTGCCTGTTTTTTAAAAGCACAGGATGATGAAGTTGTTTACCACGATAGCGACGAGGAATTCAGAACTATCTTTGGTGGAAAGAAAGTTGGAGGCTATGGCGGCATCGGTCTGGGATATTCGCAGATTGATGATAAACACGCCTTTGTATTTGATGCCCGCGGAGGTGTTGTATTAGGACATCATCTGGCAATGGGGTTTGGCGGAGCAGGTTTTATAAATTCCTATGAATACAATCTGGCTCTTAATAAGGATGTAAGTCTGGTGGGGGGATACGGAGGCCTTTTTATTGAACCCATAGTGTTTCCCAATTCCAGTATTCATTTATCATTCCCTGTTCTATTCGGAGTTGGAGGGGCTGCCTATACATCGTTTGTTAGGGAAGAGGACAATGAGTATGAGCAGAACAATAATGTTGAGGAAACATCCGTTTTCATGCTTATTGAACCTGCAGTTGAACTGGAATTCAACCTGACAAAATTTATGCGTATGGCCGGCTTTTTCTCTTATCGGTTTACCAACGATCTTGATATTGAATATGTACAGGCAGATGCACTCACAAATTTTAGTGCCGGAGTGAGATTTAAATTTGGTAAATTTTAACATGGATTAACATCTTGTTCATATATATTATTGTTAAAGAATTATTTTTACAACCTCTGTTATAGTAAGGTGTATAGCAGAGGTTTTTAAGAATTAAACCCGACCATGAAACAATTTGTAAGTGTACTTATCTTACTATCAATTACTGTACATGTTTTTACACAACAGAAATACACTGTCAGTGGCTATATTACCGATGATCTCGGTGAAGAATTAATAGGAGCCACTGTACTCATTCCAAAACTTTCAAAAGGTGCCATAACCAATACGTATGGATTTTATTCACTTACGCTCCCTGAAGGAAAGTATGAGATTGAAATTTCATTTGTTGGATACTTAAGTGAAAATGTTGTAATACAATTGGACAAAGATCAAAAAATGAATTTTTCACTCGAAGAATCTTCTGAGATGATTGAATCGGTTGAAATAGTTGCCGAAGGGAGAGATGTTAATATCAGGGAAGTTGAGATGAGTACCAATACCCTTCAAATGAGAACCATACAAAAGTTGCCCATGTTTATGGGCGAAACGGATGTGATAAAAACCATTCAGCTGTTACCGGGAGTTTTATCGTCGAATGAAGCTACCGGAGGTTTTCATGTCCGTGGAGGTGGCACGGATCAGAATTTGATATTACTGGATAACGCACCTGTTTACAATGCATCGCACGCAATCGGATTTTTGTCCGTATTCAACGCTGACGCAATAAAAGATATGAAACTGTATAAGGGTGGTATTCCTCCGGAATACGGTGGCAGACTTTCTTCTATTCTTGATATACATATGAAAGAGGGGAATAAAAACGAGTTTCACGGAACTGCGGGAGTTGGAACAATTACCAGCAGGCTGACACTGGAGGGACCTGTAGTACCCGGAAAAGTCTCATTTCTCATATCAGGAAGAAGAACCTATTTTGATTTGTTTCTGCCTTTTGCCGAGGATAGTATGGCGCGTGAGAGCAACATCTATTTTTATGATCTTAATGCAAAGATAAATTACAGTATTAATGACAATAACAGGGTATTCTTATCTGGCTATTTTGGTCGTGATGTAGTGAAATTCGGCGATATGTTGGGCATGGACTATGGTAACTTCACTGTTACAGCAAGATGGAACCATGTATTCAATCAGAAGCTGTTCATGAATGTTTCTACCATGTACAGCAACTACAATTATACCTTTAATGTCACAGAAGGATTTTCACAGGTGAATTGGATTACATACATAAGAGATGTTAACCAGCTGCTTGATTTCACCTATTATCTGACTCCTGAAAATACGATAAAATTCGGGGCACAGGCCATTCTTCACAATTTCAATCCGGGACATATTTATGGTCAGTATGATGATACCAGCAAATTCGACCTTAATATACCAAACAACTATTCTCTTGAATATGGATTGTACGTATCCAACGAACAGGAAATAACCTCCCGGCTTACATTACTATATGGTCTGCGATATTCCTTTTTTCAGAATATCGGACCCGGACAATCGCTTGCTTTTGATAAGACCGATCCGGAAAATTATGTAGATACAATTACTCATGAATACGACAGAGGGGAAACGTATAATATATTTCCCGGGGGTCTTGAGCCTCGTCTGTCGGTGAGGTATACACTGAATACACACAGCTCATTAAAAGCAAGTTATAACAGGATGTATCAATACATACATCTTGCCAGTAACAGCACGGCCTCACTCCCGCTTGACTTCTGGTTTCCAAGTTCACCCAACATAAAACCACAGAAAACTGACCAGGTGGCTTTGGGGTACTTCAGGAATTTTAAGGACAATGTGTTCGAAACTTCTGTTGAAGTATTTTATAAATGGAACACGAATACCATTGATTTCCGTGATCATGCACAACTCTTGCTGAATGAAGCGTACGAAGGAGAACTGCGAATAGGTAAGGGCAAAGCCTATGGAGTTGAGCTTCAGGTAAAAAAACAAACAGGCAAACTGACAGGCTGGATCAGTTATACCTATTCCCGTTCATTCAAAAAGATCCCTGAAATATATGACGGCAAAACCTACCCTGCATCTTACGATAAACCGCATGATTTTGCCCTGGTTGTTTCATACGACTTTAATGACCGCTGGAATGTGTCAGGCAACTGGATCTATACAAGCGCCCCGCCTCGCACCATGCCTACCGGGCGCTTTGAATACCAGACTGCTGTTGCCCCGGTTTATTCTGACAGGAATTCGATCAGGATATTTCCCTATCACCGTTTGGATATTTCCGCCACTTTCAGGTTAAATAAATATTCAAACAGATTCAATCATTTTCTGAATCTATCGGTTTATAATGCTTACCTGAGAAAAAATCCAATTATGATTGATCTTAGCCAGGATGAAGATGATCCTTTGGTTACCAAAGCCTATATGATCTATTTATACAGGATTGTTCCTTCGCTGACTTATTATGTAAATTTTTAGCCTATGATGGAAATACGTAAATATACAGAGGTACTTCAAAAATACATTTGGCTGATTGCTATTGTATTGTTCAATTCCTGTGAAGAAGAAATACAATTGGAACTTAACACCCTGGAATATGAACGCATTGTTGTTGAAGGGAGAATTACAAATGAATTGAAAAATCATACGTTACGACTTACAAAGACTGCCAGCTATTTTGAAAATGAAAGGGTTCCTCCATTACTTGACGCAGAAGTCTATATCATTGAGGAAAATTCTGAAACACGATATGACCTGGTTCTGGTGAATGATACCATGGGATATTATGAGACTGATGAGTTCAGCGGTATTGCTGGTGAAACGTATTCATTGCATATCAATTACGCAGGCGAATCCTATATTGCCACATCCTATCTTGATTCCGTTGCAGGAATGGACAGTTTAAATTATGTATATGAATATATCTCATATGCTGATCAGGGATTTTACAAGATCAGAATGTCAGCCTATGAACCTCCTCCGGAGGGTGATGTTTATATTTTTGATATTTATTTAAATGATACCCTGTATAACGATGAACCGGGAGAGACTCCTTATGCAAATGATCTCTTTATGAATGATTTGTATATGGCTAATGTAGAGATTATGTGGCTTCCCCAGGAAGAGATCATCGCAGATAGCAATCATATCCTCGTTAGAATGTACTCGTCATCCGAAGAAGAATATAATTTTATTGAAGCTTTCAATATAGAAACTTATAGTGGCGGTTCCATTTTCAATGGCCCACCTGCAAATATACCTTCTAACCTGAAATGCACAACAGGAGGTATTGATGGACTTGGATTTTTTGCTGCCTCATCGGTGACAACACAGGACATGATACTGATAAAAGAACATGATGATTCGACCAACAACCCTGATTATGAGCGATGATTAAGTTTTAACCGGTTCTGTTTCTGAACATGGAGATAATCAAATCAGTTATGAACAATCGAAGGTCCTGTTAAAATAAAATTACTGTAAATCAGAAAATGGACACGGATTGGCACAAAGATCAGTAAAATTAATTACTACCTTTCAAACCCATCCAGCTTTTGTATTCGGCAGATTTTAGAAAGGCAGGGTATTCTGCCAGAATGGGCTGAAGATCCTCTTTGTAATAGTCAAATGTCATGATCATGTTATCAAGCAGGTGGGTTGCCTCCTTGTATTTTTCCCGTTCTATATAAATAGTCAGCAGACTAAAATATCCGCTTTCAAATTTCGGATCGGTTTGAATGAGGTAAGATAACTTTTCAATCGCTTCTTCATAGTCGTGTAAAAGATAAAGTGTATTGGCAAGCAGCAATTCAAGGAGAGGATCGGTTTTAATGTATTTGTAGAGACTATCAAGGCAGCATAAAGCATGCTGGTATTCATTATGAGTCATTAATCCATCCAAAGGGATCAGGTATTTTCCGGGTGTTTCAGGGAAATAGTCGGTGTAGTAACAATATGTTTCAGCGAATGTTTTCCTGTCAAGCCTGGAGCATATTTGCATGTCCATGGTTAGAAACAGACTTTCTTTTTTCATCTCATCCGGCAAATTCGTTATTTTTCTGTGTGCAGCTTTGTATTTTCCTTTTAACAGAAGAGCGTTCAGCTTCTCGTATTCGCGGTACGAATTCCAATCGGTCTTGGTAGAATTTTCTGGGTTTTCAAGGTATGTGCAAAAGGCATTGTAAAGTCTCCCGATTGATTCACTGATTTTTTCTCCGGCCTGAAAAACATATACATCAGTTATTCTCAGATCATTTTCAATGATCTCCACTTCCAGTTTATGGTAGTTGATTGCCTGAATAGTAAGGAACCTGAAAAGGATTTCTCCTTTGCCTTCCTGATAACTCGCGTTCAGGAACTTATAGCTGCCACCTTTGGTTATTTCTTCTACAATACCATTGCCAATGTCCCATCCTGATCTCAATTCATCAACAAATCCCTGTTTAAATTCTTCAGATAAATTAGACTGATTTTTATCCATGACCTTTTTTGTAAAGGCATCGTTATCAAAGCTTTTATTGAAAAACGATGGATCTTCGTTTTCAATACTGGCTTCGATATAACCGGCAAAAGTAATAAGCTTCTTCAGTTCAGCGCCGGAAGTATGATCAGCTTCTGTTGCCGATAATACATTCAATCTTACCAGGAGAATTGTAAGTATCAGATAAGATAGCTTGTGCATAATGAGATTTTCTTTTCTTTGGTTTTACTGATAAATCTTAAGAATAGTTCGTATCTGTTTGTAAATGGACCATTTCCAATGATAAGAGAATGAAAATCATCAATTAAATGAGTTTTGCATTGGTTCCCGTCCGGAGAGCCGAAAAATTATAAGATCCCGGGAATTCACTTAACGCGACATGCTATAAAGTGATCAATTAATTGAAAGATAAAGTGTTAATTGAAGAATTTCAGTGAGATTTCAGGTTCCTCCCCCTGTATGCCTTCAGACGGGCGGCAAGCAGGGTTGAGTTCCCGCCTGGACTATATCAACAGGGGCAGGTTCGTGATAAAAACAATGAAATATTCAGTGCGAAGCCATCAAATCAGTAAATTGCGCAAAAATGAATACAATGGAATGGTGAATTATAAATTGTTATATTTTGAATTCAAATTAAGTTAATATAATGATAATGAGGGATATTGAATTAAGTGTTTTAATGAGTTCTGATTTTATTTCGAGTTTTAGAATCCTAACTCTTTTTATTCTACGTGAAAAGTTATAAATTGTGCATTGCTGAAATATACCTTATCAATTGACCGGAACTAAGCTTACATATGAACAACTTCTTGCACAGAACAAACAATTCAAGCGAAAGCTCGTTGAATTGAAAGAGGAGATTAATCTTCTCAGAAAATCGTTTTTGCCTGAAGAAAACTATTACAAAGACAGGTATTACCGGATAACAGAAAATGTTAATGATGTTGTTTACAGGCTCATTCTGCCCGATTTCAGATACGAATACATGAGTCCTCAGGCAAAGGACCTGTTTGGATACGAACCTGACGACTTTTACAATTCCCCCTTATTGATCAGAAGAATAGTACATCCTGATTTTTTTAAGTACTTCATTGAGCATTGGCGAGCTCTGATAATAGGCAAAGCTCCGGATTATTATGAAATGAAGATCGTCAGAAAAGACGGAGAAGTAAGATGGATACAACAGAAAAATCTGATGATTAAGGATGATTCAGGCAAAGCAGTTGCTATTGAAGGTATTGTTACAGATATTACAAACCGTAAACTAACTGAAGAGGCATTGATTAATAGCGAAGTTCAAAAAAAAGCTATACTGAATAATCTCCCTCATCTGGCATGGCTGAAAGATTGCGATGGTAAATACTTATCTGTAAATGAATCGTTTGCCAATTCCGTGAACAAATCGACAGAAGAAATCATCGGGAAAACAGATTATGATATATATCCGGATACACTTGCACAAAAATACAGGGAAGAGGATTTAAAAATAATATTAACACGTGAGCATCTTTTTATTGAGGAGCAGACAAGTAATCTTTGGTATGAAACCTTTAAAGCTCCAATTTTTAATTCTTCAGGAGAAGTTTTTGGTGTTACAGGAATTTCTCTTGAAATATCCAAGCGTAAAAAAAACGAAGCAGAGATCAAAGAATATAGTGAAAAGCTTGCAGTGCAGAATGTCAAATTGAAATTGATAAATGATGAACTTAAGAATGCCAAAGAAAAGGCAGAAGAGAGTGATAAACTGAAATCAGCATTCCTGGCAAATATGAGTCATGAGATAAGAACTCCGATGAATGCTATCCTTGGGTTTGCAACGCTTATCCGTAACAGAATACTAACTCAGGAGAAAAGAAGAGAATACATAGATCTGATCAATTCTAACTGCAGACAATTATTACATATTATTACCGATATTATCGATATTTCAAAAATTGAAGCAGGTCAGATATCGATATTCAACAGAAATTTCCTGTTAAATAAAACTCTGAATGATCTTTATCTCAATTTTAATAATCAGATTGAAGTATTAAAAAAACCTATTGAAGTCAGTCTGAAAACAGGTCTGAAGAATGAAGAATCTGCTTTGTTTTCTGATAAAGTTCGGATTGAACAGATTCTGACGAACCTGTTGGCCAACGCATTAAAATTTACCGATAAAGGGGAAATAGAGTTCGGTTATTACATTGACCGGCGTCGGGATGTGGTATTTTATGTGAAAGACACTGGTATAGGAATGACAGAGGATGAACAAAAAATAATTTTTGATCGTTTCAGACAGGTAAGTACATCTTTCAATAAAATGTACGGTGGTACGGGTTTGGGATTATCTATCTCAAAAGGTTTGGCAGAAAAGCTGGGAGGCAGGATATGGGTTGAATCAAAAGTTGAGAAAGGTTCCTGTTTTTACTTCAGCGTACCTTATACACCGGGAATTCATATCGAAAAACCACCACAGATTGATTTTACTGCTGAATACAACTGGAAAGGAAAAACAATTTTAATAGCAGAAGATGAGGATGTAAATTATAATTTACTTGAAACTATACTTAGTCCGACAAATGTAAAAGTACTAAGGGCGAAAACAGGGGATGATGCGGTTGAATATTGCAAAAACAAAAATACCATTGATCTTATCCTGATGGATATGAAAATGCCTGACATGAATGGTTTTGAAGCTACAAAAAGAATTAAAGCTATAAGAAAGGACATTATTATTATTGCCCAGACAGCTTATGCAATGTCTACAGATGAAGACAACTGTCTGAAGGTTGGCTGTGATGATTATATTTCAAAACCTATAAGAATAGATGATCTGCTTAGAAAAATTGAGCAATATCTGAGAGTGAAAAAAGCAGTTCAGATTCATACTGAAGAAAACACAGTGATTCATAAGAGCATTTAATTTACAATCTTTTATTACTCTCCCGCAACCAGTTTAAATCACACATTATGGATGTTCTTGATAAAGTCATTCTTTATCAGAGATTTTTTTCTTACTGAAAATACTATAGATTATAAAGACAAATGTGGCTATAATAATCGGTAAGATAAGAATGAACAGATTGATTCAACCAATCATAAGATTCATTAAAAGGTATTAAGAACCCATTAGCAGGTTCAGTTATACGAAGCACACAGGAGGGAAATTACTTTTTATTGAATTTGGTCATGGTTAGTTCCAATCCTAACGTTCCATAACTTTTTACTATTTCAGTACAAATTTTGAATTTATCCGGGAGTTCTTTGATTTCTTCGGGTAACCACTCACTCAATACATAATTTACTTTTTCACCACTATGAAAATCATCACCTATACCAAAACGGAGCCTCGCATAATTTCGAGTTCCCAGCACATAGCTGATATTTGCCAATCCATTATGTCCACCATCTCCTCCTTTGGGTCTTATCCTGATTGAACCGAATGGTAAGGCAATATCATCTACAATTACCAGAAGGTTTTCAGGGCTTAGTTTTGCTTTTTTCAGCCAGTAACTGACTGCCAGGCCACTTCTGTTCACATAGGTTGATGGTTTAAGCAGGATGAAGGTGCGACTCTTATAATGATATTCGCAAATCATTCCATATCGCTTATCCTGAAATGAAATATTGGATGCTTCGGCAAAAGCATCCAATACCATAAATCCTATATTGTGGCGGGTATTATGGTATTTGGGTTCAAAATTACCCAAACCGGCAATAAGATATTTCAAACCAGATTTGTTGATTAACCTTCAGATTTTTTGTCTGCAGGAGCATCACCACCTTCATCTGTAGCTTTTTCAGTGCCTTCAGCCTTTTCTTCAGCACCTTCTTCAGCACCTTCTTCAGCTTCAGCTTCTTCTTCAACTTCAGGTACTGCTTCTTCCATACCTTTTGCAATACGCGAAGTAGAGACTCCAACTACCATAGCGCGAGCAGGATCAAGCAATTCCAGGTTGTCATACTGCAGAGTTTCAACTTTGATAAAATCACCGATCTTAAGATCGGTGATATCAATAATAAGGTTGTCCGGCATATCTTTCACTAAGCCCTTAACTTTAAGATAGCGTCTTCGCTGTCTCAATTTACCACCTTCTCTGATTCCGACAGAACTGCCGGTTAATACCACCGGCAAAGAGATAATTGCAGGCTTATTATCGAATACTCGTATAAAGTCGATGTGCAGAAGATGGTCGGTAACGGGATGAAATTGGATATCCTGAAGAATCGCCTGGTGAATTTTTCCTTCAATATTCAGTTTTATCAAATATACATCGTGCGTATAAATTATATGCCTGAATTCATTTTCCGGAGCGGCAAGATGCATTACTTCTTCTTCACCATACATTACACATGGGACTAATCCTTTTCTTCGTAAAGCTTTTGAGTGTTTTTTACCGATTTCTTTTCTAAGTTCGGCTTTGATTTCAATTGATTTCATCTTTTCCTTTTAAAACAATAATATATGTGCTACTTGGAAGCTGTGTTCCCCATCACACCATTGTTTTAACAATAGTCTGTGTGAAAAAGGAGTGCAAATATAGTAATTAAAAAATAAAATTAGAGCTAATGGATTTGTATTTGTATACTTTGTTGATTACATCAGCAAAAAGGTCGGCAACAGATATAACTTTAATTTTGTCGCTGTGTCCTTTAAGAGGTATGGTATCAGTGACAACAACTTCAGTGATAGAGGATTGATTGATCCGGTCATATGCAGGTCCGGAAAGAACCGGATGGGTGGCTGCAACCCGAATACTTTTTGCTCCCTGCTCGGTCATCATATCTGCTGCAAGGCAAATTGTACCTGCCGTATCGATCAGGTCATCAACAATTATTATATCCCGGTCTTTGACTTCTCCGATAACTTTCATCTCTGAGATCACGTTTGCCTTTTTTCTGAGTTTGTAACAAATCACCATTTCAGCATTCAGAAAGCGGGAATAAGCGTTTGCTCTTTTTGAACCTCCGATATCAGGAGCGGCAATTACCAAATTAGGCAATTCAAGCATTTTCAAATAAGGAACGAACAGCGAGGAAGCATACAAATGATCAACGGGCACATCAAAAAATCCCTGTATTTGATCTGCATGCAAGTCCATGGTCATCGCCCGGTCCACTCCTGTTTTTACAAGCAGATCTGCAACTACTTTAGCTCCGATTGAGCATCTTGGACGATCTTTTCTGTCCTGCCTGGCAAGACCCAGATATGGCATTACTGCAACAACTTTATATGCAGAAGCTCTTTTTGCTGCATCTATCATAAGCAATAATTCCATTAAATTGTCCTGTGGAGGAAATGTTGATTGAATAATAAAAACAATACATCCGCGAACAGATTCAAGATATGCAGGTTGAAATTCCCCATCGCTAAATTCCAGAACAGATGTTTCTCCCAGCTCGGTTCCATAACTTTTGGCTATTTTTTCTGCCAGGTAGTATGATGAACGACCAGCAAAAAATTTAATCGGAGCTTTTATTTTCATTCGAACAAAATTGTATTAAACATATTATATTCAAATATTCATATCCACTAATTTTTAATACCCTGGCTATAAACTCGTGAACTTCGAAACCACATGCTGTTCACCGCGGGCAACAGTTCAATGCAGCCAAACCCACATAGTTCATTCATCGTCTTGTTGTGAGCTTGTGTGCCAGAGGATTTCATTTTGAATAATTAACTATAAAGAAATCAGGTTTATTGGTGTTTCAGGCCATCAAAAGTAAAAATATAGATACAAAAAATGATATCTTTCGGATGAAAAAGATGAACCGGTTTTTAACAATTGAGAAATCTGGCACAGAATTCACTTTATCTTTGAATTTGTTTCCTGAATAAATGCAAGTATTTCATCTTTTCCGGTTTTATCAATAACCGATGATAAAAAGAACTCAGGCAAAGATCCCCAGCTTTTCAGAAGTTCATTTTTATATTGCTGCACTGATTTTGTCAGTTGGTTTGAACCTAACTTGTCAGTTTTAGTAAAGCAAAAAACAAACGGAACCTGGTTTTCTCCCAGCCAGTGCATGAAATTAAGGTCACTGTTTTGCGGTAAATGCCTGGAATCAATTAACAGGAAAAGACAAACCAGGGATTTCCTGTTCAGAAGGTATTGTTCAAGCATGCTCCTTAACCTGTTTTTTTCTGCCTTGGAAATTCTTGCAAAGCCATAGCCCGGCAGGTCAACCAGATACCAGGAGTTGTCCACAAGAAAGTGATTAATCAGCCTTGTTTTTCCTGGTTGCGATGATGTTTTGGCAAGTCTTTTCTGACCAGATAAGTAATTTATCAGGGAAGATTTTCCGACATTTGATCTTCCCACAAAAGCATATTCGGGAAGGTTGTCTTTCGGACAACTTTTTAAATCAGGACTACTTTTAATGAATTCAACTTTCTTCACAAGAATAAAAATTTATATTCAATTGGCTGTGTGGAACTTATCATTGACAATTTTATTCGTTGCCTGTTGTGTTTTCACATCGAAAAGCTATTGTACAAGTTTTTTACTTTTGTGTTTAGCCAGCTCGGGTTATTTGGAGAAAGGCTCATTTTCATTTCTCATTGGTCCATGGTACATGCACTTCCAGTAACCTTGTGCTGTTTTTTGGAATGATGGTATATAAAGGAATTGATGCAGGCATCAAAACGGTTTCCCCGGCCTGAATGTCTGTTTTTTCCTGGTTTTTTTGAATGATCTCGCATGATCCGCTTAAACAGATGTATATAACAAAACTGTCCAATTGAGTAATATCTCTTTCAAGTTTGGTATCTATATTGAGCCAGTTGGTGATAAAATATTTGCATTGCACGATGGTGCCAGGTTCATTTATTTCATCTTTATAGTCGGTCCTGTAGTTGTTATGATGGCTGAAATCAATTGCGTCCAATGCCAGATCTGTATGCAGTTCACGGGTTTTTCCATTGGCATCTTTCCTGTCAAAATCATAAATACGATATGTTACGTCAGAAGTTTGCTGTATTTCTGCTAACAATATTCCTGATCCGATAGCATGAACTCTTCCTGCAGGAAGGAAAAAAACATCTCCTTCTTTTACGGGTTCAGTATTTAGTAATGCCATTACCCTTTTTTCTTCAAGATGCTTCAGGTATGTTTCTTTGTTTACCTCCCGGTTAAAGCCAACTATCAATTCAGCGTTTTTATCAGCCTGTATTATATACCACATTTCTGTTTTGCCCATGGAGTTATGACGTTCTTTTGCCAGTTTATCATCGGGATGAACCTGGATTGAAAGGACATCATTGGCATCAATGAATTTAATAAGCAAAGGAAATTCCGTACCGAATTCGTAATATACCCTGTCGCCAACCAGATCTCCCATATAGACTTCAATTAGTTCCTTCAGGTTATTGCCAGCAAGAAAACCGTTACTGACTTCAGAAATATTGCCTTGAACACCGGAGATTTCCCAACTTTCTCCGGCTTTATCAGATTGGGTAGCTTTGCCAAGTATGTTTTTAAGTTTACTGCCACCCCACATTTTGTCAAGAATAATGGGATTGAATTTTATAGGGTATAAAAGGTTCATAAAGCTGTGATTTAAAATTGATAATCAACAACAATTACTTCTTCCTTAACTGTCTCAAGATATGCCAGGACTTCCTGGTGATCAGTATGAACCCTGTATTTATCAAGGTCGTCCTGATTGTTAAAATCAGCTATGAGTACAAGATCAAAAGCGGATGACCTTAAACTGATATTGATTCCGGTTTCAAGCCGTTTGATCTCAGGAATTTTGTTTTTAAGCTTGTCCAGTTTATCTTTAAGTTTTTTAATGTTCTCCTCCTTGTTATTATTTTTATCATGGAGTTTGAACATAACGATATGCTTAATCATCTTTGTATTTTTTTAACAAAAATAGAGAAAAGCTATTAATATAAATTTAAACCGGTTATTGTTATGTTAAGTGAAATTGATGTTTCCAGTATTCTTTTCCTGGATATTGAGACTGTTCCTCAGTATTCTGCTCTTGAATATGCACCTCAAAAAATGCAGATGCTTTGGGATAAAAAGTCAATCTATTTCAGATCTGAAGGAGAGAAGGCTGCAGATGTTTATTCCAGGGCGGGAATATATGCTGAATTCGGCAAAATTATCTGTATATCTGTTGGCAAAATATTTTCTAAGAAAGGATCATTAACAATTAAAATAAAATCATTTAGCGGTGATAATGAGAAAACCATTCTTTCAGATTTTGCAGATATGTTGGAAATCTATTCTTCTGAGAAAACAATTTTTCTTTGCGCACACAATGGCAAAGAATTCGATTACCCCTTTCTTGCCAGAAGAATGCTTATTCAGGGAGTTAAGCTCCCGGATCTGCTTGATAATGCGGGTAAAAAGCCATGGGAAGTAAAACATCTTGATACAATGGATCTTTGGAAGTTTGGAGATTATAAGCATTATACGTCTCTTGATTTGCTTACTGCTATTTTCAATATTTCCAGTCCAAAGGATGATATTGACGGAAGCCAGGTTGCAAAAGTATATTGGCAAGACAGAGATCTTAAGAGAATTATCATGTATTGTCAGAATGATGTACTTGCCGTAGCACAAATCATATTGCGATACAAAGGGCTGGATTTTTTACGGGAAGATCAGGTGGAAATAGTGGAAATCTAGAATTCTTTTGCAGGAAGAAACTCAACAAGCAATTCCAGAAGTTTTTCAGGTTCCTTTGCATGTACCCAATGTCCTGTATCTAATTCAAGGATTTTAGCATTTGGAAATACCCGATAGATCGCATTCTTATCTTCATCATTTATATAGCCAGATTGTGTTCCGCTAATCACCAGCACAGGATTTTCAAATACCTGGTTGTTGGGATTAATACCGTCCAGCAGTCTTATCAGGTTATTTTGAAGAGCCTGTAAATTCAAACCCCAGTAAAATTTTCCATCTGGTTTACGTTTCAGATTCTTAAGAAGGAACTGTCTTAACCGTTTCTGAGGGATATTTACGGACAGATCCTTATCGACAGCGGATCTTTTTTTTGCTGCTGAAATATCCAGTTGATTTAAGGATTCAACGATTTTTTGATGGAAATAAGCTTGCGGAGCAAATGTACTATCCGTGGCATAAGATCTGAGAGCGATATCTATAACAACCAGTTTTCTGACTTTCGATGGATTTTGCAGCGTATAATTCATGGCAACTTTTCCTCCCATGGAATGGCCCAGAAGGCATGCATAATCAATGTTTTCGGCGGTTATAAATTCTTCCAGGTCAGCTGTCATAACTTTGTAATTCAACTCCGGAGAATGAGGTGAGTTTCCGTGATTTCTCTGATCTATAAGGTAAACAGTAAAGTATTCACTCAACTTCTGCCCGAAAGTATACCAGTTATCAGATGAACCGTACAAACCATGAAGTATTATCAAGGGGCAACCTGCACCATACTTTTTATAAT
>JAFGQO010000092.1 GCA_016935615.1 Bacteroidales bacterium | reverse complement strand
TAAATATTCAGGGTGTTCCGCCGGGATATTATTTTACGGAAGAAGAAATTTATGTTGAGTTAATGCTGCGTAAACCGGGACAGGGTGAATTGACATCTCCACGCCGGGAGGCAGATGTTCCGGTGATTTTCAGTGGAGTTAATGCTGCTGATACCATGCCCGGTTTTAAGAACAAAGGGTATACAAACGGAACACCTTTGGTTATTCTGATCCCTAATGTCGACAGACATTTTGAACATATCGAGCAATACCAATTAACCAATCGTACGCCAAGACCGGGTCATGCTTCTTACGCCTCATATCAGAAGTATGGGGAGTTTGATGATTCTATTGGCGCGGGATTTTTTAGTGGCAGATATACATCTTCAATTGTTGCCGCCGGTTGCATCGCCAAGAGAATTCTTAAAGATCATGGAATTGAAGTTGTCTCATTTGTAAGAGAGGCTGCAGGAATAAGGATGGGTGATATGCCTTTGAATGAGATCAGAAAGAAGGCACAGGCATACAGGGAAGTAAGAAAACAGTATGATCCCATTTACCTTGAGTTGTTTGCATCAAATAAGTTAAAAACTGATCTGCGGTTTTTCGAAAAAGCAGCTATTCTGGCTGATCTCGAAAAAAGGATCCCTGAAATAAAAAAACCGGAATACAATGAAGATGAGATAAAAGAAAAATACGGGATCAATCCGAAAATTTTCTGTCCTGATGCAGATGTTGCCAATGCAATGCATGATGAGATTGTCAGGATTATGAAGGGGGGAGATTCCTCAGGGGGCATTGTTGAAGTAATTGTAACCGGCGTACCTGCAGGTATGGGGGAACCTGTATTCAATAAACTGGATGGTGAATTAGGAAGGTTGATGTCTATTGGTACTGTTAAGGCAGTAGAAATTGGTTGTGGCATACAGGCGGCGAATATGACCGGTTCGAAATGCAATGATGCAATGCGTATTGAACATGGCAAAGTAGTTTTCAAATCGAACAATGCCGGGGGAATTACCGGCGGATTAACAACAGGTCAGGATATAATTGCCCGTGTTGCTGTAAAACCCACACCCACTATTGCAAAACCCCAGGTTACAATAGATAAGGTGAGTCTTGAAAACAAGGAATTGGCTGCGGTAACACGCCGGGATCCCACTATAGTGGCAAGAGTATGGCCGGTTGTTGAAGCACAAACTGCATTGATCATTCTTGATAATTATATGCAGCATATAGCCTATCAGGCCATGAAACCAAAAAAGTAATTCATTATTCTTATACTTTGTACTGGTTTACAATACAGTCCGGAGGCTGTTTTAAAAGTTTATAAACCGCAAACCGGCTTACCACAGGGCAGTAGGTTTGCGGTGAAATAAATTTACTTCAAAGATAGTTCCTTACTCCAAATTTGAACCGGTACCTGATCTGATTGTTTATTCATGATATGAAGCAATACGTGAGATATTTTATTATAGGATATAAAAACAGTGGCAAAACATCCATAGGGAAAAAATTCGCAAAGCGATTGAATATGGATTTTGTTGATCTTGATGATGTGATTGAGAAACGTGAAGGGAAATCGATTCCGGCATTATATTCTGAACTTGGTGATGAGGTATTCAGGGTAAAAGAATGGGAAGCACTGAAAGAGGTTGTGAAAAAGGATAATCTTGTTGTATCACTGGGAGGAGGAACGCCTTGTTATTGCGACAACATGAATTTAATTGAAAAACTGGGCGAGGCGATTTATATTCAGCTTGATAACGATACGTTGGTGAGCCGCTTAAAAGAAGCTACGAAAGATCGGCCAATAGTATTGAATAAAACGGATGATGAATTGCGTCTTTATGTTAAAGAGATCAGGGATCGTTTTGAGCATCATTATTTAAGAGCAAAATATTGTATAGACGGAAGAAATCTTAGCGTGGATAAAATACTCAGTGCAATTGATCCAAAAATATAATTCTCAATCGACGAATTTTGCAATCTTTTATTTATCTGCAGTTCTGTACTCGGAAACAGGATCAATTTTTAAATAAGATGTGAGATACTTTACCCCGATGTAAAAAGGGATTGTATCCAAAAGTGCTGCCACAAGCTTAAAAAAATAATTTGATATCACCAGAATGAAAAGGAATTTGACAGTGGAAAATCCTGCGGGAATTCGGATAGCATTTGTCATAAAAAAAGTGATCAGAATTACTGACAGTGAATCAACCAGTTGACTGGTCAATGTTGAGCCGTTATTTCGCAACCATAATTTTTTGCCGGAAGATAGTTTTTTCAAAAAGTGAAATACATGTACATCAACAAATTGCGCAGTTAAATAGGCAATCATAGATGCAAAAGTCGCTGAAAATGTATAGCTTCTGAGTTGATAAAATAAAAAATTGGCATCTTCTTTAAAAGGCAATCCTGTTTCGGGATTCATTACCGGAACCGGGGGCAGAATACCTCCAATCCACAAAATAAAAATAACCCAGAGGTTTAACACAAAACCAATCCAGACTACGTACGAAGCCCTTTTTTTCCCATAAAATTCACTAATAAAATCAGTGCACAGGAAAGTAAGCGGATAGGGGAGTATTCCGACAAAAACTCTGAATGGCACATGTATGCCGAAAAATTCAAAACTCAGGTCAATGATTCGGGTAATGCCAAGTATGTTTAGCATGGCAAGTGTGCCTATAAATAAACCTGCCAAAAGGAGAAAAACAAATTCTCTTCTTTTTTCATATTTATTCAAATGATTCGTGCTTTTTTGGAACATATTTTTTTCTGTTACTAGAGAAGAAACACAAGAAAAAGAGCTTGGTTTAAGTATGCATTTTAAAAAATTACATGATTGTATCATTTTGTGGGGTAAATATATTAATCCTTATGATAAGGGAATTTAATAGATAGGAAATGTTTCTTATTTTTATCATTCTATTTTTTAAGTAGTTACAATTAATCAATAAACTTTCGGAGAACATTCAGTCAAATGCATTCTTTACTGTTCAGAAAAATCAATATTAAACGACAGGAAGCAGGGTTAACATTCTACCTGTTTTTAACTTCGGTTTTCCTGGGTATTTTTCTGTGTACATTTGATGTAGCTGCTCATTCCATATTTTTTAAACATTGGGAACAGAAAGACCTGGCTCTCGCATTCGTTTTTTCGGGAATTTGTGGAGTGTTGGTATTTTATATCTATTCACTGGCTTATAAAAGGATTTCCATTAAACTGTTCAATTTTATCAATCTGTTCATCATACTGTGCTCAGTACTTGCTTATTCATTGGTTTATCTTCAGAGTTTATCAATGAAGTCTGCAATTTTCAGTATTGTCATCCTGTTTCCTTTGAATTTACTTGCATTGTTGAATTTCTGGAGATATCAGAGAAAGATCCTTCATCCTCATCAGCTGCGTCGTATTTATCCGATATCCAAGGCCGGATTTATGATAGGAATGATAGCCGGTGGTTTTTTTATAGCATTAACTCTCTATCTTTTCAAACTGAATTATCTTATTGTTCTTCTTTTTTCTGTTCTGTCGGCAATTGTTTTATTTCTGCTCCAATTTCCAACAAACCTGGTTCATAGAAGGAGGAAAATTTTCAATCATAAAAAGGATCAATTTATTCCTGCCAGGTCATTCTTCCTTATATTATCCACAAAATATACAAGGCAGCTTTTTGTTTTTGCTTTGCTTTCCTCTATTTTGGGATTTTTTCTTCATTTTGGATTCATCAGCCTTATACAACTCAGGTTTGTCGAGACAGAGAAATTGTCATTGGTTTATGCAATTTTCCTTGCTTTTATGTTTATGCTGATTCTTGTAATCGATCGTTTTTTAATACGCAAAATATTATACTCATACGATTCGCCCTATAGTCTGGTATTAATCCCGGCAGGACTTGGAATATTTGTATTGTTGACGATACTGTTCAATTTTATACTTCGTAAACTGGTTACAGGGAATGAGATTATAACGTTATTTATTATTCTTCTCGGAGCAAATAAAGCAATTTATGAAACAAGCAAATTGCTTATTCAAACTCCATCTTTTAAAACCCTTTTCCGGACTTTGGATATTCGGTTCTTACAAGTTGCAATTCCAAGGATAGAAGGAATGGTTGTCATGTTAGGAATGATAGCTGCAGGATTAATTATATATGCATTATCCGGGTTTAAACTTTTTATTGTGTACAGCATCTTCCTGACCTCCCTTCTTGTGCTTCCTTTATGGTTATTTTATGGAATTAAGCTTGTGAAATCATACAGAAAGGCCTTGCAGGATAGCTATCGGAAATTACGCATCAGACATTTCGATGATCATAAAAAGGAATATTACAATGAAAAAATCAGAAAAATACTGGTTGGTGAGGATCCGTTAAAAGTAATCAATGCCATGAAGCTGTCCGCTCAAATCGAGCCTCTGGCATATGAGAAAAGTTTGCAGAGGATGTTGGCCAATCCTCAACCCATCATACAGAATTATGTATTAAAATGCATAGAAGAAGAGTCTTTGCTTCAGCTATTACCGGATCTGAAGAGTACAAAACCTTCTTCGCCCGAATCAGAAAAACTCTTAAGGCAGATCATTGACAAATTTGAGGAACGGATTAAGATTCTCTCTTCAGGTATTGATGTGGAGAAACTGGTGAGTAGCCGGGATGTAAAAAAAAGAGTACTTGCCGCTGAAATAATCGGAGCCAGGGGCGATGTGACCTATACTTCTGCATTGGTCAATTTAACCCGTGAATTTGAACCCGATGTCAAAATTGCAGCAGTTAAAGCAATGTCGAGAATGTGCAATGCCGATCACAGCTATATCCTTATCGAATTTTTAAGCTCTCCCCGATACCATGCCTATGCGTTTGAAGCTCTTGTCGAGATTGGAAATCCTGCATTGGAATATCTTGAACGACTTTTCCTTGATCCGAATACTGACGACAATTTGTTATCACGAGCAATACGCATTTATGGGAAAATAGGAACTGAGAAGGCTATTGACCTCTTGCTGAATAAACTTGAAAATCAGAGCAAAATTGTCACTGATGCAACAATAGCGGCTTTGCATGAATCAAATTTTCAGGCAAGTTCCTTAAATCTTCATAAGATCTTAAACATAATAGTAAGAACAATTAATGTATTGGGATGGAATTATCTTATTTATACTTCTTTTTCATATGATAAGAATTATTCAAATTTAAAAGCCGCTTTTGCTGATGAAATAAAATTGGACTATGATTTGTTGTATGACTTGCTTTCTCTGGCTTACAATGCAAGGACTATTCAGGAGATCAGGGAATTGATCGATTGGGGTTCAGGAGAGGATATAAGTCATGCCATAGAAATGATAGATCATTTTGTATACGAAGATATAAAACCTGTTCTTTTCCCGGTTCTGGAAGATATTTCAGCAAAAGAGAAAGTGAAACGATTACAATATTACTTTCCGATTGAAAGTATGACAAATGAAGAAATGATCTCACAGATACTTACCCGCAATTACAATTATTTGTCAATTTACCCTCGTATATGTGCTATGGAACTTGCCATGGAAATGCCCGAATTTGAAATTGGTGATGAATTGATATCCAATATGTTTCATCCCAATAGATTGCTGAGAGAGGTTGCAGCAATTATTATATACAGGAAAGATGAAACTTTGTTTGAAGATGCATTTGGCAGACTTGCGCCGGATGTTCAACTTGAACTAAAAGAGACGATATCAGATATAGAGCAAGGGAATAAACTTCTACTGATCGAGAAATACAATATTCTTAAGAATACTGATAAATTATCAAATCTTGATGAAGGGACACTTATCAAACTTGCACAGACATTTCAGGAAATAAAATTTGAATCAAAGCAGCATATTGATCTTAAGAACAATGTTGATGATTATTCTCTGTTTGTAATACTATCAGGAAGGATACTGTTTGATAATGAGAATGAAATGAATTGCTCTGAGAGCACTTACGAATTATATTATGCTAATCTGTTAGTAAATTCGGGGATAAGCAAAATTGAATTTTTGGATGGTGGTACAATATTATCAATAAATCATGATCATATTGAAACTCTGTTATTTGATCATAGTGAGATGGCTAATTGTGTATTGAATTGTGTTGAAGATTTTAAACTGGCTGGTTAAGAATAAAAATGAAAAGCAAATACGATATATATATTACCTATCCTTATAGCCTGGTGAAATCAGAGGATAAATTACATGTTCTGATAGAAACATTTACAGAACATCTGCAGGATATCCTCTCCCGGATAATTGGCCGTGAAATTACTGCTATCAATAAAGGAAAAGATTTTAATGATCACGAATACAACAATTATCTTTCCTCATCTTCTGTTTTTGTCTTTTTCACTCATTCTATTTTTGAAGTGGATACCGACTATAAAAATGAATTACAGGAGATCTGCGATTTTGTCGGGTTGGAACAGGTTGATCAAATTCATGGTTCGAATAAACTATTTAAAATTTGCCTTGAAACCCCCAAAAATCCTTTGAAGCCTGCATGTTTAGAGCAGCTGCTCTCATATAATTTTTACGTTAAAAATCCATACAATCGTAAAATACAGCTTCTTGATTTTGATTCCGAAGACAAAAGCGGCATAATTTATAGCAAACTGCTTGATTTGGCATACGATATTACGGGAAGTATAAAAACCATGGAATTGAAAAGTGTAAATGAAGATGAAATCCGCTATGTTTACCTGGGGTTGACCTCATATGATCAGGAGAATGCAAGGGACGAAATAAAAAGGGAGTTGCAGCATAATGGATTCAAAGTATTGCCGAATCTGGATATGCCCGGCACAAGTGAAGAATTTAGAAAAATAATGCTTTCCAATTTAAAAAAGACAGATTTTTCAGTTCAGCTTATGGGGTCCCAGTATGGAGATATATTGAAAGGAACAAAATATTCCCTTCCGGATTATCAGAATCAGATCATTAAAGAATATCAGAAGAGCATTGAGAACGATTCTTTCAGAAGATTGATCTGGATCCCTCAAAATGTTAAGATTACAGATCAGAGACAAACCTTGTACCTGAAAAGGCTGAGAAGGGATGAAGCAGAAATGAATACTGAGATCATTGAGAGTCCTCTGGAGACATTTAAAACTATTTTAACGGAAAAACTTGAAAGAACTGCTCATGTTGAACCTGTTAAATACGAAAATATATCAAAAGTGTATTTATTATCAGAAGAGGAATCTTCAGAAAACTTTGAACAACTGTATTCATCCTTGGCTTTATCAGGATTGCGGGTATATACTTTGGATTACCAGGAACAAATCGGTATATATACCAGACATTTGCAGGCACTTCGTATATCTGACGGCATAATCATTTTTCAGCAAAATTCAAATGATTATTGGTTAAAAAGCAAGCTTAGGGATATAATAAAGGCACCCGGAATAGGCAAAAGAGAACCTTTTAAAAAGATCGTAATAATTTCGAAAATTAAGCCTGATCCGGAGCTTGTCAAAATGATAAAAGGGAAAGTTGAAATAATAAATGGCAAGGAAGATCCTGATGCGGAATTGATATTACAAAAACTGATTTCCGAATGATTACAAATAAGGTACAGGCAACATATAATTTGAATGAACTGGATAATCCCTTTCCGGGATTAAGGGCCTTTGGAATTGAGGAAAGCCATTTGTTCTTTGGTCGTGGAGGACAAAGTGAGATTATTTTGGAATATCTTGCAGACAACCATTTTGCGGCTGTCACAGGTGCCTCAGGAAGTGGAAAATCATCACTGATTTATTGTGGACTGGTGCCAATATTATACGGTGGATTTATTGCAGGTACCGGGTCCAACTGGAGAATTATTGCGGCCCGGCCGGGAAATCAGCCGGTGAGGAATCTGGCGGAAGCAATAGCAGATGCTGAGACTCAAAGCTCTCACTCAGACAATAAAAAAAGGGATTTCTCAAGAAATATTGTTTATGCATTATTAAGAAGAAGTTTATTGGGTCTGGTTGATGCCATTTCGCAGATGGGATTGAAAAAAGGAGAAAATCTTTTGCTTATCATTGACCAGTTTGAAGAACTATTCCGGTTTAAAGAGAGCAGAGACAATACACTTACTACCGTAAATGAAACCGAAGCCTTTATTAAATTGTTGGTAAATGCGGTTCATCAGCGTAAGTTGCCAATTTATATAGTGATCACAATGCGCTCGGACTTTATCAGTGAGTGTAGTCATTTTCAGGAATTGACAAATTTGATCAACGACAGCAATTTTCTGGTACCACAAATGACACGGGAAGATTTCTCGCAAGCAGTACTAGGTCCCGTATCGGTTGCCCAGGCTCAGATAGATCCCCAGTTGTATCAGCAGATCCTCAATTCAATTGTTGAAGGGACAGACCAACTCCCTGTTTTACAGCATGCAATGATGCGCACCTGGGAATTCTGGAAGAAATACAATGAACCGGGAACTCCTATCAGATTAAGAGATTATGAGGCAGCAGGTAAGATGGAAAATGCCCTGTCGATGCATGCAAATGAAGCTTATGAGGTTCTCTCTGATGAAGGAAAAAGAATATGCAAGAGTATGTTTAAGACTCTTACGGAAAAAAGTGCGGACAATAAGGGGACCAGACACCCGGCAACGATAAAGGAAATTGCCGATATTGCACAGGCAAGGATTGATGATGTCATGGAGGTAGTGAACGTATTCCGATCAAAAGGAAGATCGTTTGTTATACCGGCAGAAAATGTTGAACTCACCGATAACACTGTGATCGATATTTCACATGAGAGTTTGATGAGAGTTTGGGACAGATTGAAAGGTTGGGTGGAAGAAGAGACGAACGCTGTTCAGATGTATTTGCGCCTGTCTGAAGCTGCATCCTTATTCCAGATTGGAAAAACCGGCCTCTGGCGGCCTCCTGATCTTCAGCTTGCATTGAACTGGAAAAAAACTCAGCGGCCTTCTCTTGCCTGGGCAAAGAAATACAATCCTGCCTTTGAAAAAGTAATGGTCTTTCTTGATGCCAGTGAAAAAAAATTCCTGCAGGAAGAACAAAATAAAATAAAGCTTCAGCGCAGAACTTTGAACAGAACGAGAAGATTTGCCATGTTTATGGGAATTACCGCATTGCTGTTTCTTGGATTGATGTCCTATGCCCTGAATAAAAGAAGAGAAGCAATGGAGTTGAAAGTTCAGGCAGAAAAATTTGCTGCATTCATGGAACAGGAAAAGAATATAGCAGTTGAAGAGAAAGATGTGATTGAGATTCAACGTTTACGGGCCATGATTCAAAAAGATTCGGCTGAGAAATCTCAAATGATGGCTATGCTTCAGCTTCGCGAAGTAAAGGAAGAAGCAGAGGAAGCATATGATTTGGTGGATGAAGTGACACAGCATAGCGAGGAACTTGAGAGAACTACTCAACAGGCACAATATGAGCGTGAATTGGCCCAAATGACTGCCCAACAAGCAAAAGAAGAACAGACACGAGCCGAACAGGCTAAAGCTGTTGAATTACGCAAGCGTATGATCACCACAGCACAAACAATGGCAATTAAAGCGACCCAGGTTGAGAATAAGAATCTTAAGGCTTTGCTTGCTTATCAGGCTTATAAGTTCAATACAGAATACAACGGAGGCAAAAGCGATCCGGATGTATACCAGGGATTATACAGTGTATTTGTCGCTGCAAAAGGGAAAAATTACAATTCGTTTACCGGGCATGAAGGAGCTGTAAGATCACTGTCATTTCTTCCTTCAAAAGAAATATTTTATAGTTCGGGAGCCGATGGCAAAATAATACAATGGGATTTAAACAAAACCTCATCACAGGCTAAAATTCTTATTGATAATAATTTTTCAAACCGCAGCCTTGCAATCAGTTCGAATGGACGATGGCTGGCTTGTGGTACTGGAACTTCAACAATACAGGTATTCAATTTGAACCAGGCAGGCAGCCAGCCCCAGATAAAGGAAGGACACAGAGGATCCGTTGTGGATCTGGAATTTGTATACAACAAAGACATTATGATCTCCATTGGCAGTGATAAATCAGTTATTTACTGGAACCTTTTAACAGGAGAAAAGAAAACGATTGTTACCCATCCGACAAGAATAAGAACGATAAGTGTTTCGAGAGACGGCAATTATGTCTATGGCGGAACAGAAGACGGACAATTGGTACGCTGGAATATTGATGACGGGGAAGCCCGTACAATTTATGATAATAAGGGGAATAGCATCAATGCTATCAAAATCAATAACAATGGATCAAGGATGGTGATGGGTGATAAATCGGGAAATATAATTGTGGTTGATCTGAAAACAGGGAAAAGATTATCTCAGGTCAAGGGTCATACAACCCGTGTACTGGATATCGACTACAGTCCGGACAATTCTCAGATTGCCACATCAAGTTTTGACGGTACGATCAGGATATGGAATGCAAACAGGTTGTCTGAAAGTCCCATAGTTATTACAGAGCATGAGTCGTGGGTATTTGCTATTGCTTTTAGTCCCGATGGAGAAACCCTGGTTTCTTCAAGTGAAAAAGGAGAAATATATTATTGGCCGACCAGGGCAAAATATATGGCAGATGAAATTTGTAGATTTGTCACAAGGAATTTTACAGACCAGGAATGGGATATCTATGTGGGAATGGATATACAATATCAGAAAACCTGTGCGAATGTTGAATAAATACCGGATAAGATATTTTAATGAACAGGATTGTTGCATTTAAAAATAAAACTAAGTGAAACGGAAAATGAAGTTTTTGAAGCTGACTTCTGACTTTCGACTCCCGGCTTCGGACATTTAATATAAAACCATTACAATGAGATTATACGGTATCATACTTTTTCTCTTACTTGTTCTGTTGCCTTTTCATTTACAGGCTCAGAAAAGTTGTCTGAATACTCTTAGAGAGGCAAAGGAGCTTTATGAAGGTGGGCTGATTGATGAGATCCCGGAATTGTTATCGGGTTGCATGGAATCCGGGTTTACCCGTACACAAAGGATTGAAGCCTATAAACTGATTATTCTCGCATATCTTTTTGATGACGATCAGTTTCAGGCAGAAAGGATGATGGATGAATTTCTGAAGAAATTCCCTGAATACGAAGTGATGCCAAATGATCCTGTTGAATTTGTCTACCTGCTTGAATCGTACAAGACATCTTCCTTCTACTCTTTCAATCTGTTTTTCGGACCGAATTTCACCGATCCCCGGGTCACCGAACTTTTTTCTGCTTTGGATCATACACTGGCAGAATATGATGATAAGTTCGGTACGGGATTTCATATTGGATTCGGAGTAGGCAGGAATTTATGGAAGGATGTTGACATTACTGTTGATGCCATTTACAGCTGGCAAAAATTTACTGTCATAGAGAAAACCGGTATTTTGATCGGGAATGACGATGAGCCAAGGGATTTTACAGAGACTACTGTAGTGGAAAAATTAAAGAAAGTCGATGTTCCTTTGAGTTTTACTTACAGTTTTGGCAAGGGCAATCTGGATTACTTTGTACGCCTGGGGGGGCAGGTCAGTTTTATAACGGAAAACACACTATCACCCAAAAGAACACAGTATGGAGCTGAAACTATTTCAGAAAGCGAGACGGACATAAGCGATCAAAGAGAGCAAATTGTTTATGCGCTATTGGGAGGCCTGGGTTTCAAATACAAAATTCCCAGGGGTTTTCTGGTATTGGATATCAGGTACCAGTTTGGTTTAAACAATATGATCAGGGAAGAAAACAGGTATGATATGCCGCGTTTCTGGTCAAGATATTATTATGTGGATAACGATTACATGCTCGACCATCTGAGTATTAGTTTCGGATATCATTTTTCAATCTATCAGTCAAAAAAGAACAGATTTTAAATTTTCATTATGAAATATCATAATCTATTGGTCATCGCATCTTTCATTATACTCTTTTCGTGTGACAACGAAGAATTCTCACCTGATCAGGCACTTAGTTTTATAAAGTATTATGGTAGCAATAAACCCTATGCCGGTGTGCAGGTGCTGACTGGAGATGACGGAGGGTACATTGTTCTGGGAAATTTTGAAAATCCCGGAAGAGGCCAGGATATATGCCTGGTAAAAACGGATAAGTACGGGAATACGACAGGACCGGTTTTGGCTTATGGAGGTCTGTTTGATGATTTTGGATATGCAATCAGTAAAAACGACGCCGGCTATATTATCGCAGGAAGTACAAAAGCTTCCAGACTTGGTGACAAAAACGTTTACCTGATTCAGATCAATACCGAAGGGGATACGCTATGGACATCCGCTTTTGGAGGCGATTACGATGATGAAGCCTTTGATGTGCTTGTCATGGATAATGGAGAACTGGTTTTAACCGGATATACCAATGTGTCGGACAACAATTCCGATCTGTTGGTGGCAAAGACATCCTCTTCAGGTGAAAAGCAGTGGTTTTGGGGTCGTGGCTATGATAAAAATGAATATGGGAATACAATTGTAGAAGCAGGCAACTACTTTGTTATTGGCGGATCAACAAACAGCCGGCCTGTAGGTTCCACCACCTATAACAAATTTCTTGTGCAGGTAACCAAAGAAGGGACCAATCCAAGTCCGAACTATTATGTTACGAATGGAGATTCGGAGATTGCTTCAATTTCTGTTGCAGGAGACAATACATACTTTGCTGTTTGCAATATTGAGTCTGTTCAGCGCGATGAATCTGAGATCGAATGCATAAAATTCAGGCACGATTCACGCGATCGTATTGAAATAATCTGGACAAAATTCTTTGGAGAACAATTGTTTAATAAAGTTGAATTTTCCAGGGTAAAAAATAATTCACTGATATTGGCAGGTACCTCCGGAACCAATATTGAAACCGGTGATCTGTTGCTGGTAAAACTGGATATGGAAGGCAATACACCGGAGTATGCCTATAAAGGGGACGGAGTTTCTTTTTCGGGTTCGGGCTTTGATTTTACCTCAGACGGAGGATATATCATTTCCGGATCCAATTATTCGGGCGAAAACAGTGTGATAGCACTGGCAAAACTGAACGCAGAAGGTAAATAATTGCAGTTCGTTCCCTTTACAATTTGTATCCTTCGGATAATGATAAATGAAGTTCATCAAATAGATTAAAATTCAAGGTATTGATTCGTTAATTTTACTTGTTTTGCACTGCATTATTTCATGACTACAAGAAACCTTATCACTATGAGACCACTTAGAATAATCAAATATACCTTAGCAACACTTGCTTTCTGTTTTCTGGTTCAGCAGTTTGTTGTGGCACAACCTACTGACATTCTACTCTCCTCATCGGATGTCGATGAAAATCAGCCTATTAACACGATTGTAGGCAACTTAACAGCGGTTCCCGCTATTCCGGCATCTACCTTCAGCATTGTGGCAGGCGATATGGCCTATTTCGGTATTACAGGGAACAACCTGGTTACAAAGGCTGTTTTTGATTTTGAGACTAAGGAAACATACAACATTACGATCCAGGCAAGCAATATTGGTGGTTCCTATACTGAACCATTTACCATAACGATCAATGATATCAATGATGCTCCTGTTCTTTCAGGTATAGAGCCTACCATACTGCCATACGATGAGGAAGATGATCCGGTTGAGGTTACATCAAATTTAACCGTAACTGACGAAGACAACAACAATATTATTTCTGCTACCGTGACCATTTCGAGCGGGCGTGTGAGTACAGAAGACCGTCTTGCATTAACTTCAACTCCATTTATATCAACAAGAATTTATGACATTCCAAGTGGTGTATTAACGATTACCGGTGCGGGCACACCGGCCCAATACACTACTGCACTGAGAGATGTAACCTATGAGAATATCAACGAAGAAGATCCGGATGAAGGAACCCGGACGATCACGTTCAGGGTTGTTGATATTGGTGCCGAACCTAGCAATACGCAATCGCGTAACCTGGAGGTCAACGGGGTGAACGATCCTCCGGTAGCCACCAATGTAGTTATCCTGGGAACAAATGATCATATCGGCACTTTACAAACCGGATATTATGATTATGATGATCCGGAAGACGGGACTGCGGAAGGAGAATCGACCTACCAGTGGTATTCTGCCAATACAAGTGGCGGAGCCGGCAGTGCACCATTAACCGGAGAAACGAACTTAACATTTACTCCTGATTATACTGAAGGAGGAAAATACATACAATTCGAAGTAACGCCGGTTGACCCGGATGATCTGGCAGGAGATCCGGCAGGCAGTGCATGGAAATACATCAATGCCGCGCCGGTATTTACCGATCTCACTGTTGAGAATGAACTGCATCCGGGGGTTTTTGCCGTGGGTGAAACTGTGAAAGCAATTACCAGCACTTACTTCGACAAGGAATTAAATCCCCCTGGAACGCATACCTACCAGTGGTACAGATCTTACAATGAAACACCTTCCTGGCCGGCAACTGCAATACCCGGACAAACCGGCAGCACTTATACTTTAGTGCCTGCCGACAATGACAAAAACATTGCTGTCAGGGTGGTACCTTATGCAACAATCGGTTCTTCGCCGGGTGAAGCGGACACATCTGCCTGGTACCCTGTCGGTGAATTGCCGTCCGCCACTATTTCAGGGGATGTTACAATCTGTGAAGGTTCCGAGGGCACATTGACGGTAACATTGACCGGAAACAATCCTCCCTGGGCATTCAGTTACAGCATAAACGGAGGTTCAGCCATTGAAGTTACCGGTGTGGGAACAAGTCCTCACGATCTTGCCGTTACCGAAGCAGGAACGTATGAACTGGTTGAAGTGAGCGATGACGAATACGATTTCGGAACGGTTTCAGGGGAAGGAACAGTCAGTTACCATCCTGCCGTATCGGCAACCCTTACGGAGGAGGAATACTATGTATGCGAAGGTGACGAGGATGAGCACGAACTGCCTGTAACATTGACAGGGACTTCTCCCTGGATTTTTTACTACCGGAAAATCGGCGACCCGCCTGCTGATTCAGCCATGCAGGAATCAACCGGGACTTCAAGTTTTATACCGGTCACAGCGGAAGATCTCGGCACGTTTGAGATACTGCACGTGTGGGATGCCAATTGTATGGCCGAAGGTACCGGCACCACGGAAGTAATCCTTAGGACCAGTCCTATTGCCACCCTGTCGGGTGATACGGCCGTATGTCCGGGAGGAGAAGCAGATCTTTCCGTTGAGCTTACGGGTACGGGTCCATGGACAATCTGGTATACACTGGATGGTGGAACGGAAACCGATGTGGATGTGACATCCCATCCTGCCCCCTATAGTTATAAGCTTCATGTTACGGAAAGCGGGCTGTATGAGCTTACAGGCGTTTCCGATACGGAAAATGAGGGTTGTGCCTATGGAACAGCCAATGTAACAGAACGCACACTGCCAACGGCAACGATCTCGGGAGATGAAACCATTTGCGAGGGAACCGATTTTGATATTAATGTTACATTAACAGGTGTTCCTCCATGGAAATTCACATACCAGTATGAAGCTGAAGATCCTGACTCAATTTCAGGTATATTACAAAGCCCTTACCTTTTAACAATAGAAGAGGAGGGAACTTATGAAGTAATTAAAGTAAAAGACAAATATTGCACAAATCCGGCTTCCGGAGGTCAGGTGGAAATTACGATACAGCCGGCTCCTGAAGTGACTTTGGACGGGTTGGAAGAAATTTATGATATTCAGGCCATCCCGGAAACTCTGTCAATTGATCCTGCCGGCGGCAATTTTGACGACTCTGATTTTCCGGGAGCTATTATTCCGATATCCGGAAACTGGATTTTTTATCCCAGTATAGCATGGGGGGCTTACGGTTCGCCTTTTAGAGTGGTTTATTCCTGGCAGGATCCGTCAACAACCTGTATCGGTAAAGCAATGGATACTGTTTTAATTGTATCCAAAGCTGCTGAGATACAGGTGAAAAATTATCATGATACGATCGGGAAACGTTATTGCTTCAATGATGAGGCCATATTAATACAGGGAGTGAACATCAGGCAGGAGATAGGAAGTTTTTCCATTGAAGGAGATGAAGGATTGGTAGATACTGATCCGAACGACAATGAGGCGTACCTGATACCTTCAATCATTCAATCCGGGACAAGGACGGTTACCTATTCAGTCTACTTCCCGGGTGAAGGATGGAAATACGCAAGCAAAGACTTTACGTTTCAGAAGATTGATGCGGATTTTAGCTGGGACAATGAATGTTTCGGTGATGGTGAGAGCCTGGTTAATTTTTATGACAATTCAGATGTGGGTAGTGCAGTCCTGAACAGTCATCATTGGATTTTCTATTTTCCTGAAAATGTTGTTTTCAGGGAAGGCTCCAGCACTTCGCTTACTTTTGAACAGATGACAACATACCCGATTGATTACATTATTGGTTCACAAAACGGATGTTATGATACCATAAGCAAAGACCTGATCCTGAAACCTACCATAGAAGTATTCGAATCACCTTATCTGGAAGATTTTACTGACGGCAGATCAAGCTGGTATTCCTATTCTGTAAATTCAGAAGGCTTGAACAGCTGGAAATTCGGCCGCCCTCTTGGAGAAACATTCAATGCCGAAACCGGAACGAAAGCATGGTATACCGATGTTCAGAACATCCTTAGCGGGGAACAATCGTATGTTGTCAGTCCCTGTTATGATTTTTCAGAATCCAGCCGTCCTGTGATCAGGATGGATATCTGGAGAGCATTTGCCTCTATAGACGGGGCTGTATTGCAGTATACCCTTGATAACGGGGAGAATTGGTTTGAGGTGGGAGCAATTGGCGATGGGATTTACTGGTACAACGAATATAATATTTTTGGAATTCCCGGCGGACAAGGTCTTGGCTGGACAAACAAAAAGGATGCAAACTGGGTGAAAGCAAGGCATAAGCTGGATATGCTGGAAGGAGAATCCCTTGTGCGCTTCCGTATTGCTTATGGTGCACCCAATGGTTATCCGGATGAACGTGATGGTATTGCTTTTGATAATATTTGGATAGGTGAACGGACCAAAAAGGTGCTGATCGAGCATTTCACCAATGCAGGCGATACACTGTGCAAACGTATTAACCAGGAATTCAATACACTGGTTAACAGCAACGGAAACCTGAAGGATATAATTGATATTCAGTACCACATGGGATATCCGGGAACAGATACATTTTATATACTCAATTCTGGACCTTCAGATACCAGGGAATATTATTATGGCCTGTCAAATGTTCCATACGCATTTATTGATGGTGGCAGGAATGGAATGCATGAATACATTGTAAATTATCGGGAGGAAGATCTGGAACAAATAGATCTTACATTATCCGTATTGTACGATAATCCGTTTCTTTTTAACATGAATACGGTTCTGGGCGACAATGCATTGACGGTTAACCTGGATGTGGAAGCGGCGGAAGATTTTGAAGAAAAAGCACTGACAGTATACGTGGTTATAATAGAACGACTGATCAAGGATGTGGTCGGCGCAAACGGGGAAGATAGATTTGAAAGTGTTGTAAGGGATATGTTGCCTAATTCGCAGGGCACTACATTGACCCGTAGCTGGAATGCAGGAGATAAAGAGCATATGACCTTCGACTGGTTCTTCCAGGATGTTTTTGACGAGGAGGAACTGCGTATTGTGGCATTTATACAGGATGACATCACCAAGGAAGTATACCAGGCTGAAATTATCAATCCTTATGGGGTGAATGGTATTGAGGATATAGGATCCGGAGATGCAAACAGGATGGATCTTTACCCGAATCCGGCGTATACTTATGTTAATGTAAGACTTAAAGAACAACTCAGGGAACCCGCGATTGTAAAACTAACCGATTATACGGGAAGGGTAGTATACAGTAAAAAACTGAATCCTGGTGAACAACTGATTCATTTGCCCCTGGAGAGATTTGACTCCGGACTTTATATAGTAACCCTGTATGATGAGAGGGATATTCTCTTTAGTGAAAAACTCATAGTGATCGACAATAAATAACCATAAATCAGAGTTTGATAATAAATAATTCCCTGCTATTACAATTTTTTTTAAAGAACCTCCGGCAATATACCGGAGGTTTTTTCTTGCTTTCCTTAATGCAGTACCTAAATGTACATATGAGGCTGTCTCAAAAGTTGAAAATTCGCCACCAAGACACTAAATCACGAAATGTCCACAAAGTAATATATAATTGAATATCAAAGTT